>JAGZKI010000019.1 GCA_018365265.1 Streptococcus parasanguinis
AGTCAACATCCGCTGTTGGATCGAAGGAAGTGGTTTCTCAACTTGTTTCTTTGTCTCAATCTGCTTCGATGAGCGAGAAGCTTTCCAAATTGGCCTCAGTGAGTCAATCAGAGTCACAAGTCCAAGCCTCGACTTCAGCGAGTCAATCTGAATCGCAAGTCCGCGAATCAATTTCAGCAAGCCAGTCCGAGTCATTGGTACAAGAATCTGTTTCTGCGAGCCAATCAGAGTCCTTGGTTCAATCCTCAGTTTCAGCAAGTAAATCCGAATCGCAGGTTCAAGCTTCGGTTTCGGCAAGCAAATCTGAGTCACAAGTCCAAGCTTCGATTTCAGCAAGCCAATCAGAATCACAGGTTCAAGCTTCAACATCAGTAAGCCAGTCAGACTCACAAGTTCAAGAATCAATTTTAGCGAGTCAGTCAGAATCATTATCTGATGTGGTATCTAAATCAACTTCCTTGTCCCAATCGCAGTCAACATCCGCTGTTGGATCGAAGGAAGTGGCTTCTCAACTTGTTTCTTTGTCTCAATCTGCTTCGATGAGCGAGAAGCTTTCCAAATTGGCCTCAGTGAGTCAATCAGAGTCACAAGTCCAAGCTTCAATTTCAGCAAGTCAATCCGAATCGCAAGTTCAATCTTCGATTTCAGCGAGTCAGTCTGAGTTGCAAGCCCAAGAATCACTTTCGGTAAGTCAATCTGAGTCACAAGTCCAAGCCTCGGCTTCAGCAAGTCAGTCTGAGTTGCAAGCCCAAGAATCACTTTCGGTAAGTCAATCTGAGTCACAAGTCCAAGCTTCGGTTTCGGCAAGCAAATCTGAATCACAAGTTCAAGCTTCGCTTTCAGCAAGTCAATCTGAATCGTTGGCTCAAGCCTCGACTTTAGCAAGTCAGTCTGAGTCGCAGGTTCAAGCTTCTGCCTCAACAAGCGAATCTGCTTCGACTTCTGATGTCGTAGCTGCATCGCAGGTTTCAGAGTCTGGATCGTTCTCTCGATCAGTTTCAGAGAGTCTATCTGCTTCACAATGGGCATCTCATTCAGAATCTCTAGCGTCAGCATCGCTATCGAAGTCTGACTCCTATAGCCAATCAACTTCGCTCCTTTCAACAAGCGAATCAGCTTCAACGTCGATGCCAGTGTCTGAATTCCCTTTGACAAGTGTTTCAGAATCTATGAGCGCATCCTCGACAGAGAGTCAATCTCTATCGTATGAAGCTTCTGAATGGATCAGTGTGTCTTATGCGTCAAGTTTCTCTGCTATGACCAGTCCTTCGGAGTCTGTCGTGTCTTCGTTCAGCACCTCTTACTCAGAATCTCCAACAGAAGCAAGCTCGCTAAGTGCGAAACATCCTTCAGGACCTGCTCTTCCAGCGACAGGAGCTCATCCTTCATCTAATATCCTTGCTACGGGAGTTTCCATTCTTCTTTCTGGATTAGCCCTTTTAGGAATCCGGAAAAAAGATAGCAAATAAGGTATGAAATATCATGAATAAAGACCGGGATATTACCGGTCTTTTATGAATTCAAAAAGTTTAAGAAGTTTTAAAATATGTTATAATGGACAAGGAAGTTTTCAGTAAAGTAATATAGACAAGGAAACTCTATCCGTACTATATGAAATTACGAATATAGATCAAAAAGAAGAGTTAGAGGGAAGAAATGAAAATCCATTTTACAAATTTATTCGGGCAATCTTCGCAAAGTGTTGCTCTAATGGCGCAAAATGATATTATGAATGTGGTTCGTGAACTTGGGGTCAATGAACTTGGAATCTATTTTTATGATCAAACGAATGAACCGGATGGTGAGTTGAGTTCACGGATGGACGGTATTTTAGCAGGTGTAGCTTTTGGGGATATTGTCTTCGTTCAATCACCTTCTTGGAACGGAATTGAGTGGGATAATCGTTTGGTGGATAAGTTAAAACTCCTTCAAACGAAACTAGTCATGTTCATCCATGATGTCCCACCTCTCATGTTTGAAAGCAATTATTATCTCATGCCTGCTTATATTGAGATGTATAATAAGAGCGACCTTGTTGTTGTCCCATCAGAACAGATGTACCATCGTCTAGTATCAGAAGGGCTTACAGTTAAAAAATATGTGGTCCAAAAATTGTGGGATTTGACCCACAGTTTGGAACTCTACACTCCACAATTTGAGAAAAAGTTGATCTTCTCAGGTAATCCTTCGCGTTTCCCTCATATCATCGATTGGAAATATGATACTCCCCTTCATGTCTATACCGAACCAGTTGAAGGAGTTGATTATTCTAAGGTCCATATTGAAGGCTGGCGGACCAAGCAAGAGTTGCTTTTGGAACTTTCTAAGGGTGGTTTTGGGCTTGTCTGGGGAAATTCAGAGAATCCTGAGGATGAGCGGGATTACTACAAAGAAAATATTTCCTACAAATTATCGACTTATCTGTCCGCAGGTCTTCCGGTAGTCGTGCCAGACTATTTGTCAAATGCAGACTATATTCGAGAAAAAGGGATCGGCTTTGTAGCATCCAGTCTTGAAGAAGCTAATCGTTTGGTTCAAGACTGCACAGAAGAAGAGTATGCCCAAATGGTTCAAAAGGCTCAATATACTTCTTATTTGATCCGCAATGGCTATTTTACAAAGAAATTATTTATTGATAGTATTATGGCTCTAGGGAAATAAATAGAATAAAAAAGGATTCTTCAGACATAAATCTGAAGAATTTTTTATTGAATACGGTACCAAGACCATAATTTTTTAGAATATTAAGGATTAGTGACAAATAAGTTTAGAAAATAAGCGAATTATGGTAAAATAAGTTGAGATAATGTACTTTATAAACACATATTTAAGGGCTGTTTTTCCAGTGAAATGGTCAAAATGAGTAAGAGAAAGTTTAAAAGAAATGTTAAAACGATCTGAAGTAGGGAAGAGATTTTGTTGGACGATATTTTTCGTCTTTATTTATGTTTTGGGAAGTAAAATTTCCCTGCCTTTTGTGGACTTATCAAAGGCTTTGAGGCTCAATGAGGGAACAACAACTGGTTTACAACTCTCGAGTGCTGTGATGGGGGGAAATCTCCGCGGAATGTCGATCTTTTCGATCGGTCTATCCCCTTGGATGTCTTCCATGATTTTGTGGCGGATGTTTACCGTTTCAAAACGTTTTAACCTCGAAAAAACCAGCTCAGAGATTGTGGAGCGTCGAAAGATGTATGTGACCTTGGTGCTCGCTATTGTCCAGTCCTTAGCGGTGGCCATGTATTTACCTCTAAAAACCGATCTGGATTCGGGACTTGTCATTGCGGTCAATACTATGATTATGGTGGCTGGAGCCTTCTTTTTAGTTTGGTTATCCGATCTAAATGCTGCTTTAGGGCTCGGAAGTTCTGTGGTGATCATGATGGCTGGGATGGTGATGTACCTTCCAGAAGACGTGGTGCAGACCCTTTCAAGTGTCAATAATATCCCAGAGATCGCTTATGTTCTGGGGATGATCTTCCTTTTGATTTTTGTCTATGTGGCAGTTTTAGTGGAATATTCCAAGTATCAAATCCCTGTTAATAAATTAGGAATTCATAACAACCTTAAAAGTTATACCTTTTTGGATATCAAGATCAATCCTGCAGGGGGTATGCCTTTTATGTATGCCATGACCCTGGTGTCTATTCCTCAGTACGCTATGCTTTTGATCTTGTCCATGGACTCCAATGCTAAATGGGCTGCCCAGCTAGCCAAGCACTTGGTAATGGGAGACCCAATTTGGATTCTTCTTTATATTTTTGTCATTGCAATTCTTTCTTTTGCCTTTGCCTTTGTCAATGTGAATGGAGAAGAAATTGCAGAGAAAATGATGAAGGCCTCAGAATATATCGATTATATTTATCCTGGAGCAGACACACGTCGCTATATCAATAAAATTGTTCTACGCTTGACTGTTTTTGGAACTCTGTATTTGATTCTCTTTACCGCTCTTCCTTTTTCAATCTTGCTATGGGATAAGGATCTTTTACGTTTGACCATGATCCCAGGGACCTTCCTTATGTTTGTCGGAATGATTTACAATATCCGAGAAGAAATTCGTGCCCTTCGCGTCAATCAACGTTATACAAGAATATTCTAGGAGTAACTATGTATTATTTTGTACCAGCCTGGTATGGAACGGACCGCATCTGGCAGCAAACAGCTACCCCTTGGTACTGGATGCGAGAATCCATTGAATTTGACGATACCATTAATCAAGTTCGTATTTTTCAAGAAGCAGGAATGGATCGGATCTTATTGTTGCCTCACTATAGTCCTCAGTTGCGCTATTTTTTACACCGTCAAGATTTACTTGAGACAGATGTGCTCTCGATTTTTGATCGGATCCAAAAGGTTCCGTCTGATTTGGCTATGCGCCCAGTCCAGCTTCAAGATATCGAATGGCCGAGTGAGACAACTTTTTCTTATACTCCCTTTTTGGCAATAGCATTTCGAAAAGGTAAACGCCTAGCAAAAATTGATATGGGAGTAGATGGGAATATCCTTACCCTAACCCGTTATAAAGAGGGTGAAACCCTTTATGTCGAATATTTAGATGACCGTGGTTTTATCTCTAGTAGAGTTTACTATAAAGATGAGAAACCTTATTTTCAAGAGTATTTGAGTTTTGATGGACAATGGGTTTTGAGAGAAATGTTGATCGAAGAGAACCAATCTGTTATGGTCAATGAAGCTTTCTTTCCTGCCTTCAAAAAAGAAAGTTATTCCAATATGGGAGAAGTTGTCGCTGAAAAAATGAAGGAACAGCTGTTGACTCTGGTTCCAGGACGAGATCAGTTGGTGGTGGCAGCACATCCAGCAAATTTGACTTTTTTACAAGATACAGCGAGTAGAGTTAAGAAAGTCTTGTCCTTCTATGGAGATCGTCAGCCCTTATCTGCTGAAAACTTTGCCCTCTATTTTGATATGATAGATGCCCAGCTCTTGATTACAGATAGTGAAAAAACCAAAGAAGCGATTGCGGTTTTTTCTCCTAGCCTGGCTCAAAAGACGCACCGGATTACCTCTTTTGACTCCCGTCTCCGTTTGGGTTCTAGTCAGGAGCGCAAGGAATCAAAGATTTACTATTATGTCAATGAAAGCGAGCTTCCAAGCAAGAAACAGCTTAAAAATATTCTAGAAATTTTGTCGCAATACCCTTTATTTGAAGTCGTTTTTGCATTTTATAATGGTTCACCAGAGAGGGTGAAAGAATTAGAAGGGCAACTTGAGGAATTGATTGCTAGTGAGCAGGACTTGCATCTGCTTCAATCACCTGCTCAAATACAAGGTCTTGGGGAAAACCAGATCATCGATGAAGAATCTGTACAAGGCGAGCCGGATTACCGTTTTGTGGTTAAGAATTTTTCAAATGAAAATGACATTATTCAAGAGTTGGAAAAAACACGTTTGATTGTAGATTTAAGCGAGGAGCCCAACCTCTATACGCAGATTGCAGGGATTTCTGCGGGGATTCCTCAAGTCAACCGCGTCCAGACAGAGTATGTCGATCATCTGAAAAATGGTTATGTCCTATCTAAGGGAGACCAGGAATTAGAAAAGGCGGTTACGCACTTCTTATTGGAATTGAAGCCTTGGAATGAAGCCTTGGTCTACTCGATCGAAAAAATTCAAGAATACACGGGTCAACGTTTGATCGAGAAATGGGAAGGATGGATGAGAGAACGTCATGGATAACAAACAACAATTAACCCATATTCTCCAAATCGGCTCAAGTAGCTGGCAGGATCAGGTGGAGCTTCCTGCTGGACTTGGATGGCACTTTTTTCAAGTCACCGCTCTTCCATCACTCAAAGACTATATGGAAGAAGAGAAAATCTCCAAATTCAAAGCTTTGATTTTAGAAAAGCCAGAGGATTTGTTGGCTCTAGGAGAAGACCTGACCTACTTCCAGCCTTATACTGTGTTTTATGATGAAAGCCATCAGTTAGAGGCCTCTTCTGAAGAATTGGCCCACCTTTTAAGTCTCAAGCAAGCAAGACCCTGGGATTTCTCAAATAAGCATCAATTTCTCTATGTCTTAGACCGCTTTTTATACGATAATCAATATGGAGATGCCTTTACGGTTAGTGATCTGCGAGTGAGACCTGATTTTGCTGGTCAGCAAACGGTGCTGGGGAAACATTTTCTTAAGCTAGATGGACTATACGGAGAAGAGTTTACACCAATTGCTCAGTGGGTCTACAACTATGTGTATGATGCTAGCCGTCCCATCAATTTTTGGTTGGAATACGAAAAAGATCCAAGCTGTCAACTGCAATTGCGGATTCAATTTTATCGCTTTGGTGCTCTGGGAGAGTGGGTCAAAGATGCAGTCTTTTCAGAAGAAGAGATGCAAACTCCGCTGGAATTAGACGGAGCAGAGCCTTATTATCTAGCCTTTTCGCTGGAAGCCAAAGGAGAAGGGATGCTTACGATAGGAGCTCTACACAAGCGCCTGTCCCATGGCCCTCTAGGAGGCATGACAGTAGGAGCACAGACTCTTCGGGACCACAAACGTCAAGAAATCTTTGCTTATTTCCATCCTGGCGATATGAAGCCCCCTTTAAACATATACTTTTCTGGGTATCGTCCAGCCGAAGGATTTGAAGGATTTGGTATGATGCGTGCCATGGGTAGTCCCTTTATTCTCTTTTCTGACCCAAGACTGGAAGGTGGATCCTTTTATATGGGCTCAGAAGAATTAGAAAATCAAATCACTGCCTTTATTGATCATCATTTGCATTCACTTGGTTTTGGACCGGAAGAAATGAATTTCTCTGGCTTGTCCATGGGGACCTTTGGTGCCCTTTACTATGGGGCTCTGTATTGCCCACATGCTATCCTAGTCGGTAAACCCATTGTCAACCTTGGAGATGTCGCTGCCAACCTGAAATTTAGACGTCCAGATGAGTTTGGAACGTCTCTAGATATGATGCAGTTGATCATCGGTCAAGTGTCACAAGAAGGGATTGGTCAGCTCAATCAACGCTTCTGGGACCGATTTAAACAGGCGGACTTTAAGGATACGATTCTAGCCCTTGCTTATATGCGAGATGATGACTACGACAAGCAAGCCTATCCAGATATTTTAGAGACCTTGTATGAATTGCCGGTTCGGATTATTAGTACCAGTCGTGCCGGTCGGCACAATGATGCGAGTGCTCCGATCATTGAGTGGTTTATGACTCAGTACAATGAAATCATGGAAAGAGACTTTGGAAGAAACCAATGATAAAAATGAAAGAAAATGAAAGTAGACGGATCTACTGGGGCGATACAGTTTTAGCAGATTATCTTTGGGGGTCGACCATTCAGGCGACTGCCCAAGGTAGCGTTCAATTTCAGAATCCCCTCATGCCATCTGGTCAAGTGCTGAAAACATGGCATTCACAGACAAATTTCGGGAAGAACCGCCAAATTCCTAGTCTGCCACTGCTCAAAAGAGAGCAGGGCTATGAACTGGCAATCAAGATCGAAGCAAATCCCGTTCATACCGTGATGGTAGAAATCATCTTCAAAGATCGCTTTGGAGAGATCGTTGGCCGTCGAGTAACCGCAGAAGGACGCTTGTCCTTCACCTATCCAGACCAAGCCTACGCCTACGAAGTACGCTTGCTTAGTGCAGGCTTGCAAGAGTTTACCTTCCACTATTTCACTATTCAACCAATATCGTCTGAGGGAGCAGCAGTTCTCGAATAGACGAACAAAACTGCAAAAAAGAGGATCACATTGGATTACGTTAAATTAAGAAATATCAAAAAAATCTTAAAAGAAGTCAATAGCTGGAAGGATGACATGGCCCGTTTGACGGATCAGCAACTGCAGGAGAAGACTGCAGAATTTCGGGAACGTTTAGTGGAGGGCGAGACCTTGGATGATCTCTTGCCGGAAGCATTTGCGGTTGCGAGGGAAGCGGATAAACGGGTCTTGGGCATGTTTCCCTATGACGTCCAAGTTATGGGAGGAATCGTCCTACACCAGGGGAATGTCGCTGAAATGAATACCGGTGAAGGGAAGACCTTGACGGCAACTATGCCAGTTTATCTCAATGCCTTAGAGGGCAAAGGGGTCATGGTTATTACGACCAATACCTATCTGGCAACTCGGGATGCAGAAGAGATGGGACAGGTCTATCGATTTTTAGGTTTGACCGTCGGTGTTCCTTTGAAACAGTCAGAAGACCAAGAATTAGATCCAGAAGTCAAACGCGAGATTTACCAATCAGACGTCATTTATACGACTAATACTAGCCTAGGTTTTGACTATCTAACAGAGAACTTGACGGCTTCTGTTGATGGCCAATTTTTGGCAGACTTCAATTATGCCATTGTCGATGAGATTGATTCGGTGCTTCTAGATAGTGCTCAGACTCCCTTGATTATTTCTGGTTCTCCTCGGGTCCAGTCCAATCTATATGGGATTATTGACACCTTGATCCAGACCTTCAAGGAGGGGGAAGATTTCAAGTTTGACGAAGAAAAGAAACGGGTTTGGTTGACTCGAAAAGGGGCTCATGCAGCAGAAGCTTTTCTTGCCATTCCCAATCTCTATGATCCCCAATACCGTGACTTGGTCCGCCATATCAGCCTAGCCTTGCAGGCCAACAAAAACTTTATTAAGGATAAGGACTATGTCATCCATCCCAATGTCGAAGGACAACCTGAGATTGTCTTGCTAGACCAGGCAACGGGGCGCCTGATGGAAATGACCCGCTTGCAAGGAGGACTCCACCAGGCGATTGAAGCCAAAGAAGGCCTCAAGCTAACTCAAGAAACACGGGCCATGGCTTCGATTACCTACCAAAATCTCTTTAAGATGTTTCGAAAGTTAGGAGGCATGACGGGGACTGGGAAGGTCGCTGAGGCAGAGTTTCTTGATACCTATGCTATGTCAGTGATCAAGATCCCAACCAATCGCAAGAAGATCCGTAAGGATTTGCCGGATGAAATCTATCAAACCTTGCCGGAGAAAATCGTGGCGTCCTTGGATTATGTGAAGAAAATCCACGAAAAGGGCAATCCGATTCTGGTCTTTGCTGGCTCCGTTGAGATGTCAATTCTTTATTCGAATCTTCTCTTGCGCGAAGGGATTCCACACAATCTTCTTAATGCCAACAATGCTCCCCGAGAGGCCCAGATCATTAAAGAATCAGGTCGAAAAGGAGCGGTGACAGTTGCGACCTCAATGGCCGGTCGAGGAACGGATATCAAGTTGGGACCAGGAGTCGCTGAGTTAGGTGGTTTGGTAGTTGTAGGGACTGAGCGGATGATGAACCAGCGGATTGACCTTCAAATTCGTGGGCGTTCAGGTCGTCAAGGAGATCCCGGTTTGACCAAGTTCTTTGTCTCTTTGGAAGACGATTTGATGAAAAACTGGGGGCCGGACTGGATCCAGGATACCTATCAAGATTATGATGTGGATGAGCGGATTGGTTCAGCCAAAGCTCTGACTAAGCGCAAGTATAGAAACTTGGTGGAACGTGCTCAAAATGCTAGTGAAAGTTCTGGTCAGGCCAGCCGTCGGATGACACTAGAATTTGCGGAAAGCATGAACATTCAGCGCGCCATCGTCTACGAAGAGCGCGATCGTTTGATCAAGCAAGAAGGCCGCTTGGACGCTATCGTTGAAAAAGCCATTCGTTCCGTCTTTTCAAGCGTAGTCCACAAAAAAGAATACAAGGAACCAGTAGCCTTTTATCGCTATATTTTAGACAATGTTAGCTACCAAGTGGATCCGGATAAGGCCCACCAAACTTTCCGTAGCAAGAAAACCAAAGAAAATTTCTTATGGGAGATTGCTAAAAGCGAGTTGGAAGCTAAGTATGAGATCTTAGGCACCGATGAGGTGATCGCCCAATTCCAGCGCATGGCCATTCTAAAAGCTATCGACGAGAACTGGGTCGAGCAGGTAGACTATCTGCAACAATTGCGCATGGCGCTCTCTGGTCAGTACACCAGTCAGAAAAACCCTTTGGTAGAATTTTTCCAAGAAGCCTACCAATCCTTTGAACGAATGAAAGAGGCGGCCAAAGAACAAATGGTCCGCAATCTCTTACTGAGTCGAGTAGAAATCAATAAAAAAGGGGAAATTGTCTTGCATTTCCCATAAAAGAGGACATTATGACAGTATACAATATCAACCTTGGAATCGGTTGGGCTAGCAGTGGTGTTGAGTATGCCCAGGCCTACCGTGCCCAGTTGTTACGCAATATCCATCAACCAGCCAAGTTTGTCTTTATGGATATGATCCTAGCCGATAACATCCAGCATTTAACAGAAAATATCGGTTTTAAAAATGATGAAATTATCTGGCTCTATAGCCATTTTACAGATATAAAAATTGCACCAACAACCTATACCATTGATCAGGTCTTAGCAGGATTTGCCGGAAAACCGACTCGAGAAGAAGTCGATGGTAAGATCAAGCGCTTCTTTTATGAGGACCAGGACAACTTTTTGACCTGCTACCTGCGCGAAGAAAACAGTCCCTATGTCGAACGCTGCGAGTACGTGTCTAGAGGGATTTTAGTGAGAAAGGATTACTTCTCCTATACCCGCTATTGTACCGAGTACTTCATTCCCAAGAACAACCAAGCTAACTTGATTGAGCGCCGCTTTTACAATGAAGACGGGACAGTTGCCTACAGCATGCAGATGGCGGATGGTCGCGAAATTTATCGTTTCCCAGATCGCTACCTGGTTGGTCGCCAAGAATTGATCCGCTACTTCATGCAGACCCTTCAATTGACCAAACAAGATCTGGTGATTTTGGATCGGGAAACCAATATTGGTCAGCCTATCTTTGAAGAAGCGCAAAAAGCCCGCCTGGGGGTGGTCGTTCATGCCGAGCACTTCAGCGCCAATAATGTCGATGATCAGTATATCCTGTGGAATAACTACTACGAGTACCAATTTACCAATGCAGACAAGGTGGACTTCTTTATTGTCGCGACTGACCGCCAAAAAGAAATCTTGGCCGAGCAGTTTGCTAAATACACCAACCATCAGCCGGCTATCTATACCATTCCAGTTGGGAGTCTTGCAAGCCTGCCACAAAATGAAAATCGCACTCCATTTTCTATGATTACTGCCTCTCGTTTGGCGACAGAAAAGCATATTGACTGGTTGGTGCGAGCAGTGGTTCGCGCCAAAAGAGAATTGCCAGAACTGTCTTTTGACATCTATGGAAAAGGTGGAGAAGAAGGCAAGTTGCGTTCTCTAATTGATGAATTGGGGGCGGCAGACTATATCCATCTCAAAGGGCATGCCAATCTAGAGGAAATTTATAAGAATTATGAGGTTTACCTGTCAGCATCGACCAGTGAAGGCTTTGGGTTGACCTTGATGGAGGCGATTGGTTCTGGACTTCCGATTATCGGTTTTGATGTTCCTTATGGCAATCAGACCTTTGTCACAGAAGGTAAAAATGGCTATCTCATTCCACCATCAGCAGATCAAGTGGTCGACCAGATCGCTGCTGCCTTTGCAGATAAAATCATCCAGCTTTACAAAAAAGATGATCTAGCCAGCATGCGTCAAGCATCTTATGCGCGTGCAGAAGACTTTTTGACCAGCCGAGTAGAAGAAGCTTGGGCACAATTGATAGAAGAGGTGACACATGCTGAACATATTTGATAGTTATTCTCGTGAGAGCCAGGATTTGCTCCACTCTATGAAAGAGTCTGGCTTTGACCATCCGACCGTTGTTTTGGAGCCAAACGGTTTCTTACCAGACGGTGTTGAGTCTCCCTTTATCTATTTCTTAGGACAAGCAAAAGGGGAGAAGCGCGGACGCTACTTTAATGAAGTTCCAGTGCCTGATTTCTGGGAAGTTTCTGGGGATAACAGTTCGGGGAGAGTGACCTACTATGGTCAAGAAAAGGCTCGAATTGTTTACCATGCTGCTTCCTATAAACGCATCGTTGAGCGCTTAGAGTGGTTGGACGATAAGGGACAAGTGTTCATGATTGAGCGCTTCGACCAATACGGTCGCAAAATTGCCGTAACGACTTGTGGCGATCAGGGCCAACATTTGGTGACCACTTATTTTGAAGGGGATATCGAGCGCTTGACAGAGAATCACCAAACAGGGGATTTGATTTTGACCTTGGACCATCAACCCATGCGGATTTTCAAGAATCGCTTAGATTACTTTGTCTTTTATCTAGAGTATCGTGGTTTTGATTTGGATGGTTTGGTCTACAATACGCTGGCTACCTCCTTTAGCATTAGTCTCCAGTTGGGTAATAAAGGCATCAAAGGACGCGATGTCTTGGTGTGGCAAGAGCCTCTTCACGACAGCCTTCCGGGCAATATGCAGTTGATTCTAAAGAGCCCAGAAATCCGGACCAAGAAGATCTTGATTCCGCAAAATGCGACCTATCATCGTGCTTTGCAGTTGACCTCGCAAGATCAGCATAGCTATTTCGGTCCCCTTGGCTACCTGTATGATTTCAAGGTGAAAGACGATATCCGTAAAGACGCCTTTGTCTTGACCAATTCGGATCAGATCGAAGCCTTGACCTACCTAGTAGAGAACTTGCCGAATGTGACCTTCCGTGTAGCAGCTTTGACGGAGATGTCTGCGAGCCTCTTGTCTATGGTCCGCTACCCAAATGTAGTCTTGTACCAAAATATCAGTCAAGAGCGGATCAAAGAGTTGCTTAAGGTCTCTAGTATTTATCTGGATATCAACCACTATGCAGAGGTGCAAGGTATTGTTCGCAAGGCCTTCGAACACCAGCAAGTCATCCTTGCCTTTAGCCATACCCTGCATGACCGCCACTTCCTCGCACAAGCCAATATCTTTGATCAAGGAAAAGAAGCAGATATGGTGGCTCGTATCCAGGAAATCTACCAATCTGTGGATAACTACAGAGAAGCCGTTGCGCAACAAATTGCCCAATCAAGTAGCGTTGAGCCAGCTGTTTTCAAAGCTCGCTTGCAAGAAGGGATAGGTGGACATAGTGAGTGATCGTAAGAAAGACTTATTTTACAAAGAAGTAGAAGGACGGATGGAGTCTCTCAAACGCCGTCCTGCCGAAAAAGAAAAGACGACACGTTCTGAAAAGATCAATGTCACTTTTAATGTGATCATTGGTTTGGTGATTCTGCTGGGAGTTATTTTTACCCTCTTCAGAGTGTTAGGAGGATCCTAAGATGGAAATGGTATTTGCAATCGGGATCTCGATCTTATCCCTCGCTCTTGTGGTTCTGATCACCCTGCAGCCTCGCCAACAACAATCGCTTTCAACAGATGCGACCAGTAACCTAGGAAAGCCAAGTTACTGGCGGTCTCACCGTGGACTCAAGTTAGCGACCCTTGTTGTTAGTATCGTCTTTCTCCTATCTTTATTTCTTTATATGATGGTCGTACAGGCCTAATTTCTAATAGAATGGATAAAAAGAAGTTGGAGAATACCAACTTCTTTCAAATTTTAGATAGAGTCATCTTAGAAACTTTCCTTAGGTGAGTACGGACGTCAGCGAACTTCGAGGAAGTTCTATGACTTAGTTTTGGACCTAAGGTTCCAAAACTCCCGAGTGCTAGAAACAAGAATGTTTCTAGCACTTATCTCACGGCGGAAAGTTTCAGTAGATGTCTGAGTGAGTCTAATAGTTGATATCTTTTTATTTTTTTTAAGTATCATTTTTAGGTTGCATAATGTAAGAAACAGGTGGATTACATTCTAAAAGAAGTTGGGATTCTCCAACTTCTTTTTATCCTGCTTCCTTCTATTTTGTGGTATACTGAAATCGACAAAATGATTGGAGCTCCCGATGAAAAAGATTCCCTTAGTATTTTCAGGATGTCTGTTAGGACTGGTTGGCGCTGGAAACCTTCTTGCAGACTCGCTACCCTTCCTTGCTCACGCCTTTAGTCTGACAGGTTTGTTCTTCTGGTTTTTCTTTGTCGTTTATCATGCGATTCGCTGGCAAGAAACCAAGATAGAATTCCAACAACCAGCCCTTTTATCTGGGATGGCGACTTTTCCCATGGCAGGGATGATTCTATCCACCTATCTTTTGCGCCTCTTTCCAGCCTTTGGGGGTCTATCACAGTTGGTCTGGTGGTCTGCCTTTCTCTTGGATCTGGGCTTAATTCTCTATTTTACCAAGACACATGTCCTAGCGCGACCAAGAGCCAATGCCACTCCCAGTTGGACCGTTCTCTATGTAGGCATTGCAGTAGCAGCTTTGACCTATCCCGTTGTGGGAATAAGAGAGATTGCTTATCTCGCTTTAGTGATTGGTTTTGGTTTGACCTTTCTTCTTTATCCCCTTATCTATCATGATTTGAAGCAGTCCCCCTTACCCAGTCATCTGTTGGGCCAAGAAGGCATCTATTGTGCTCCCTTTTCTCTTCTTTTAGCAGCCCTGGTTCGTGTGGGTGGAGCGAGCTTGCCCACCTGGTTCTTACTGATCATGGTGGTGGCCTCGCAAGGTTTTTATTTCTTTGTGTTGATGCGCCTACCGAAAATGATCAAAGAAGGTTTTCAACCTGCTTTTTCAGCCCTGACCTTTCCAACAGTCATCACAGCGACCTCTTTGAAAATGGCCCAAGGCTTGTTGCAACTACCTTTCTTGACAGTTCTTGTATGGCTGGAAACTCTTCTTTGTCTCTTGATTTTAGTCGCTGTCTTAGGTGGTTATGTGGCCTATCTCAGAGAGTAGGAAGGCATCCTTTTTCATTGAAACCTTGTCACGATTATGGTAAGATGCACTATACGATTTGTCATACTTTATAGGAAAGGTATCTATGAAATTCATCAAAGGAAAGCTCTCACTGCTGTATCCCCTCTTTCTGCTCTTGTTTTATTTTTATGTTCGGCCCCAATTTCGCCCCTTGGCCCAGTATGTCTCCAATAGTGTAGCAAGTGCCAATAGCTATTATTGGACCTTATTTGGCCTAGAAGGCCTCTATGCAGTCTTTACAGGATTTTTGGTCTATCGTTTTTCTAAAAAAGCGCAGTTTAAGCTGGGGAAGAACCCTCTTCAAGCTCTGATAGAAGCCGTTTTTGCGGCCTGTTTGGTTTACTGGTTGGACTACTTCATCAGTGGTTTTGTTCAAGGACGGGCAGCCGTTTTGAGTCTCTTTCCACGGGAAATTAGCCCAACAGGTGTGCTTATCCTAGTGATTGCAATGGTTATCATCCGGCCGGTGACAGAGGAGCTGATCTTTCGTGGAGCCTTGGTGAATGCCTACTTCAAAGGCTGGAAACTCTATGCTGAGATTTGGCTTCCAGCCCTCATCTACAGTGGCTTACATTTTCTCCACAATCCCTTTTCATTAGGAGCTTCTATCATCTATCTCCTGCCGAGTGTGATTTTTGGGACCCTGTATTATCGGAGTAATACGCTCCTTTCTCCTATTTTGGCTCATATCTTGCTCAATCTCTACTACACCTTGCCTTTACTTTTATCTGTATTCAAGTAGCAACCGATTTCCTGAGTGAGATTGGTTTTTTTTGAAAATATGGTATAATAGAATAAATTTAATAGAGGGAGTTGAGGTTTGAAAAAAAGCTACCGCGTCAAACGTGACAAAGATTTTAATGCTATTTTTAAAAGTGGTCAAAATGTTGCCAATCGGAAATTCGTTGTTTACCGCTTGCGCAAAGACCAACCGCATTTTCGAGTCGGCCTGTCTGTTAGTAAGAAACTGGGAAATGCTGTGACCAGAAATCGCATCAAACGTTTGATTCGCCATGTTTTGATCAAACACCAAGCCTTCCTTACGACCGATGATTTTGTTGTCATTGCTCGTAAAGGAGTGGAGGAGCTCGACTTTCATCAAGTAGAGAAAAATCTTGAACATGTCTTAAAATTAGCGCATGTCTACCAAGAAAGGGAATAATGTGAAAAAGAAACTGAAGTTAACTGGATTATTAGGAGCGGCCTTATTGGTCTTGACAGCTTGTGGAACCTCTCAAGTGACAGCTCAGTCGACAGGTGGTTGGGAACGCTTCGTCTACTTCTTTGCAGAAGCTATCCGCTTCTTGTCCTTTGGCGGAAGTATCGGTGTAGGGATTATCGTCTTTACCATTGTCATACGGACGGTCCTCTTGCCCCTCTTCCAATATCAAATGAATTCAACCCGCAAAATGCAGGAAATTCAACCCCTCCTCAAGGAATTGCAAGCTAAGTATCCTGGGAAGGATCTCGATAGCCGGACTAAGCTTTCTGAAGAGATGCGGGCCCTTTACAAGGAAAAAGGCGTCAAAACGTCTTCAGCATTCCTTCCTCTCTTGATCCAGATGCCGGTCTTGATGGCCTTGTTCCAAGCGCTGAGCCGTGTCGAATTCCTTAAAGTCGGTCACTTCCTCTGGTTGGACCTTGGTGCGATCGACCCGACTTATATCTTGCCGGTTCTTGCAGCACTCTTCACATTTTTCAGCAGTTGGTTGACCAATAAAGCCATGCCAGAGCGCAATGGTAGTGCGACAACCATGATGTATGTGATGCCTGTGATGATCTTCTTCTTTGCCTTGTTCTCAGCCAGCGGGGTCGCACTATACTGGGTGACTTCCAATGCTTACCAAGTCGGGCAAACCTATCTCTTGAACAACCCCTTCAAGATTATTGCAGAGCGTGAAGCAAAAGAACAAGCTTCGCGCGACATGGAAAAACAAAAACGCCGTGCCCTAAACAAAGCACAGAAAAAGAAAAAATAAGAAAGAGGTGGACATATGGTCCTATATACTGGAGCAACTGTTGAAGAAGCGATTCAAAAAGGTCTGAACGATTTAGATATTCCTCGTATGAAGGCGCATATTACGGTTGTGGCGCGTGAAAAGAAAGGTTTTCTTGGCTTGTTTGGGAAAAAACCAGCCCAAGTAGAGATTGAGCCCATTGCAGAAACAACTGTTGTAAAAGCCAATCAAAAAGCTGTCAAAGGTGTCCCAGATGAGATCAATGCGCAAAACGAACCGGTTAAGACGGTGAGCGAAGCAACGGTCGATCTCGGACGCGTCGTTGCAGCGATCAAAAAGGTCGAAGAAGAAGGAGAAGTTGTCTCTGAAGAAATCAAGACAGAAATCCTGAAACATGACAAAGAAGCAGATACCGTTCTTGAAGAAAAAGGACATGAACATATCCTTGAAAAAGTTAAAGAACCAGCGACAAAAGAATCAAGCGAATCTGATTTCTCAAATCTTGGTATCGAGGTAGAGGAAAACTACAACATCGAAGAAGTCGTAGATGATGTGACAGCCTATGTTCAAACAGTGGTCGATGAAATGGATGTGGATGCGACCATCTCAAGTAGTCACAACCGCCGTACAGTCAATATGCAAATTGATACCAATGAGCCAGGACGTGTCATTGGTTACCACGGAAAAGTCTTGAAGGCTCTTCAACTTTTGGCGCAAAATTACCTCTATAACCGCTACTCAAAGAATTTTTACATTACCATTAATGTTAATGACTATGTAGAACACCGGGCAGAAGTTCTTCAAAGCTATGCTCAGAAGTTGGCAACACGTGCCCTCGAAGATGGGCAAGCCCAACAGACAGATCCGATGTCAAACAGTGAACGCAAAATCATTCACCGGATCGTCTCTAAGATGGAAGGAGTCACTAGCTACTCTGAAGGGGAAGAACCAAACCGTTACGTGGTGGTAGACATCGAAGGATAATCTAGCTATTATTTCCCATAAGGGAGAGACGGGATTGAGCCGATCTCTCCTTTTTTAGGTTTAGAAAGGAAGCAAATGGCATTTGTAGCGATTAGAGAGTTTTTAAAGCTTCAAGGAATCCACTACCAGGCCCCAGCAAAGGCTGGGGTGCTAGCCTCAGAGATGGAGCAGTATCGTGCCCTAGCTCAAGCAGCTCGTAAGGAATTCACCGATTTGGTCTCGGCCTTTCAGCAGCGTCACCCTTACTTGGAGCAGGATCGGACTAGCCAGTGGATGAATCAGGCTCAGATCTTGCGGCCTCATTTTTGGGCCTATCTAAAAGGAGAAGGGACGATGGCAGAGCCTATGTTTGCCCTGAGACTTTATGGGGATGCAGCTGATTTTGGAGTTTCCTTAGAGGTGAGCTTTATCGAGCGAAAAAAGGACGAGCAGAGCCTTCAAAAGCAACACAAGGTTCTCACCCTTCCTATCTCTCAGTCAGTTTATTATTTCGCCCAGAAAAATGGAGAGAGTCAAAGGGTAGAAGGAACAGAAAAGAATCGCCATGATCTCTTACAAGCAGTAGCAGACGGAGCGGTTCGTAAGGTCCTCGTCAAATACGATGTTTCTCTAGTTGAGGAGAGTTCCCTAGAGAATATCTTGGATCAGTTGCAAGAGGCGCTGCTGGCTCTGGAACCCTATTACTTGGCAACCCGTCAGGTGTAGAAAGGTGTTCTCCAACCTGTATTTGCAACAATTTTGCCATAGCTATTGACAAATAGAGTCGAATCCGATAGAATAGTAAAGTATGTTTAGTAACTGATCACAACTAGCCGGCTAAACGAATACAAAATCTATGAGGAGGTATTCATCGTGAAACGTACTTATCAACCAAGTAAACTTCGTCGTGCGCGCAAACATGGTTTCCGTCACCGTATGGCAACTAAAAATGGTCGTCGCGTATTGGCAGCTCGTCGTCGTAAAGGACGCAAAGTTTTGGCTGCCTAATTCAGATAAAAACCTAAAAACCAGTAGAAACTCGAGACTACTGGTTTTTGTTTTGTCCGAAAGTGAATTTAGAGGCGCTTTCTGCTATAATAGAAAGAAGAAAAACTCGGAAGAAAAGGAAGATCATGCAGATTTTTGATACCCACACACATCTCAATGTGGAAGAATTCGCAGGAAAAGAACAAGAAGAGCTCGACTTGGCCAAGGAAATGGGCGTTGTAGCTCATAATATTGTTGGTTTTGACAAGCCGACGATTGAGCGTGCCATGGAGTTGGCAGATCAATATCCAGAACTCTATCTCACGCTTGGCTGGCACCCCACTGAGGCAGGAGATTATAGTCCTGAAGTGGAGGCCTATTTACTTGAACAGCTAAAACATCCCAAAGTCGTCGCACTCGGAGAAATCGGTCTCGATTACCACTGGATGACGGCACCAAAAGATGTCCAAGAAAAGGTTTTTCGTCGTCAGATTCAATTGTCTAAGGACTTGGACCTCCCCTTTGTGGTGCATACACGCGATGCTTTAGAAGATACTTATGGCATCATCAAGAGTGAAGGAGTTGGTCCTCGCGGTGGGATCATGCATTCTTTCTCAGGAAGTTTAGAAGAAGCGAAACGCTTCATGGATTTGGGAATGATGATTTCCTTTTCTGGAGTGGTGACCTTTAAGAAAGCCACAGATGTCCAAGAAGCGGCAGCTGGCCTTCCGTTAGACAAGATCTTGGTTGAAACAGATGCCCCTTACCTGGCACCAGTTCCCAAACGTGGTCGAGAAAATAAAACAGCCTACACTCGTTATGTGGTAGATTTTATTGCAGAACTACGTGGCTTAACAACAGAAGAAGTGGCTCAGGCAACCTATGACAATGCAAGAAAGGTATTTGGCCTTGACTGAGAAAAGAAAAATACCGGAAGTGATTATCGTGGAGGGCAAGGATGACACAGCCAATCTCCGTCGTTTTTATGAGGTGGATACCTATGAAACGCGAGGCTCTGCGATCGATCAAGATGACTTGGAACGAATTGCTACCTTGCAAGAGTTGCGTGGGGTCATTGTCTTTACCGATCCAGACTATAATGGCGAGCGCATTCGCAAGATCATTATGCAAGAGGTGCCCCAAGCCAAACATGCCTTTTTAAATCGTGGTGAAGCAGTCCCCAAATCCAAGACCAAGGGGCGTTCTCTTGGAGTGGAGCATGCGAACTTTGAAGATTTAGAAAAAGCCCTAGCTGGACTGGTCGGGTCTTACGAAGATGAAAATTTCTTTGATATCACAAAGACCAACTTGATGCGGCTTGGACTGTTGATGGGAAGCGATAGTCGCAAACGGCGGGAATATCTAGGAGAAGCCTTGCGCATCGGCTACTGCAATGGCAAGCAATTACTCAAACGCTTGGAGTTGTTTGGAATTAGTTTGGCTGAGGTTGAAGCTACCATGAAAAGTTATGAGAATTGAGAAACTCCCCCAAAAGCAAGGGGAAGATGACGCAATAGAAGTAAGTATATACGGTTTAATCAGGCTTGGTTGCAAGCATTAGAAAAGTGACTCCATAGGATTTGTTATGAGTGTAGATAATGAGGATAATTTATGGGAATCTTCGATTTTTTAAAAAAGACAGAAACAACTGAAGCAACAAACAAAACAGTAGAGTCAATTGACAAAACATGCTTGGGAGTTCTAGAACTATTTCCGATAAAGGAGACGAATGAGTTATTGATTATTGGGAGCTTAGAGGGCGGACTCAAGGTTGGGGATTGTCTGCAATTTTGCAATCCCGATCAAGGTATGGACGCTCTTGGTTCTGTAGTCGTGAAAAAACTCATTAATCAAAATAAGGATGTAGATGTTCTCACGGATGAATCTCTAGCTCATTTGGTCTTCGATATGGAAACTTCCTTGGTTAATCTTAAAAAGGGAAGTGTTCTCTATAGTTATGGTGTCGATGAGGAACAACGGCTATCAAGCTATACAGATGCTCTTTATAACGCGTTTGTAATTGTCCAAAAAGGTCAAATGTCCAATGAAGACTATCAAGCCGCTAGTCTTGATGATAGCATAGAAATATTGCGCCTCTTTTTATGGGAGTGCCGTCAAAATCAGAAAACTGAAAGTGAAGAAAGCTATCAAGCTAACACTCGAAAGCTAGAACGCCTAGCAGAAATCGTCAAGGACAAGTTGTTAGCAGCAGATTCGATTTACGCGGTCTTTTCAGAAAAAACGGGGGAAGCGTATCTTTTCTCAACGACCTATGATAAAGGTGAAGAGGGCTATCTCTGTTCAGACCCGATGATCATGCTATATACGCCGCGTTGGTATCACCAATTTAAGGAAACCATTGATCGTCGACCAAATTCAGTTGTGAAACTGATTGAAAATACAGCAGATAAAAAAGGAATTGAGAATTTTCTTGGGACAGCCTTTTACTTAAATGGAGCTTTGGGAGCAGCCTTTAATACCAAGGAAGTCAGCATTAGTGCTTCTGTTTTGGTTCAGAAACCAGATTTTTCGAACCTACCAGAGATACAAGTTCCTGTTATGAATCCTGATATTGTAAGATGGATGCTGTTGATGGGGCAGATGGATAAGCCTACAACAGATGACGAAGAAGTAATATATAAGCTCTATTATAAATTCTTCTCAGCAGCCATGCCAAAAGCCAAACTCCTCATTCCTTTAAATGCTACTTCGGGATTCCCCGATAAGAGTCAGGGAGCCAACTCCTTTGTATTGAAAGAAGACGCTAAGTTCAGCATCCCAGTCAGAGAAGGAAAAGATGGGCGCAATTCTGTGCCAGTATTTACTGATTGGAAACGTCTGCGAATGGTCTTTGATGAAAAGTGGAATGGCATGATTGAAGAAGCTGGTGGCATGATTGAAGGCTTTGACTATGCCATAAATCCAACGGAGTATTATGAAGCGGGTGCCTATGTTAGCCTAACAGCTTTTAAGGAAATGCAAAAGTTTAGTGAGGAACTAGAAGGCAGAGATAAAGATTAGAGAGTTTCTTTCATTGGGAAACTATATAGTTTTATCTACATCTTACCTGAACCACTACCCTTTTTCAAAGATTTTGAAAGGAAATGGAATGGCGAATAGAAGTTATATTTACTTAAAAAACGGAGATGAAGCTCGTATCTTAACAGAGGGAATTTACACGATACCTTATTTTTGGCAATTGTTTTGGGATGAAGAAGATTTAAAAGCTCCTATTGCTCTCTGGGAAACAGCAGAAGAACTTGAAGAAGATGAAGAACAAGCAGAAAGATTTTACCAAGAGCAGAATGTAGATATCTTGCTTCCTATTGAAAAATTCCAGCAAAACGCCCTCCAAAATCGGTCTTTTTTAGAAGAAAATGCTTCTCAGACCTTACAATTATATGATGCCTTTGTTCGTTATATTCTTGCAAACGTAAAAGATGGTGATGTGCTCGGATTTGATGTCTTAGATGTTGTTTTTATGGACCAAGTGTCTGTTGTTTCTGATAAACTGTTAAAAAATATACGAGCTATTCGGGAAAATCAACCCAAAGATTTAGATTTTTCTTTGACAGAAAAGAACTTAATTGGTCTTGCTATGGGCTTTCCTGATTATTATGCTTCAGAATTATTGCCAGAAGACAATATTCTAGATTCGGTTGCCTATCAGGATGAACTGAAGAAAATGAACCCCCAAGAAGATAAGAAAGCGATCGATATGACTGGAGCCGATTCACAAGGGAACAAGTCTCGTGTTCTTTTAGTGTTTTGGATTTTGTTGGCACTAGGAATTATGTGGGTTTTATATATTGTTTTTAGCTAATAAATAGAAAAGAGAATACATGAGAATTGCAGATTATAGCGTGACCAAGGCAGTGCTGGAGCGTCACGGATTTACCTTTAAAAAATCCTTCGGTCAAAACTTTTTGACCGATACCAACATCCTTCAAAAAATTGTGGATACGGCAGAGATCGATAAGCAGGTCAATGTCATCGAAATCGGTCCTGGAATTGGAGCTTTGACTGAGTTCTTGGCGGAAAATGCGGCAGAAGTCATGGCCTTTGAGATCGATGACCGCCTGGTTCCCATTTTGGCGGATACCTTACGGGATTTTGACAATGTCACGGTTGTCAACCAAGACATCCTCAAGGTAGACCTCAACCAGTACATCGCAGAGTTTAAAAATCCAGACCTTCCGATCAAGGTGGTGGCTAACCTTCCGTATTACATCACAACTCCTATCCTCATGCACTTGATCGAATCCAAGATTCCTTTCCAAGAATTTGTGGTCATGATGCAAAAAGAGGTGGCAGACCGCATCTCGGCTGAGCCCAACACCAAGGCTTATGGTTCTTTATCCATTGCAGTCCAATACTATATGACTGCTAAGGTAGCCTTTATCGTGCCTCGCACCGTCTTTGTGCCAGCACCAAACGTCGACTCTGCCATTTTGAAGATGGTCCGTCGCGAAGAACCAGCAGTAGCCGTCAAGGATGAAGATTTCTTCTTCTCTGTCAGCAAGGCCAGCTTTGTCCACCGCCGTAAAACACTTTGGAACAACTTGACCAGTCGCTTTGGCAAGACCGAAGAAATCAAAGCCAAACTGGAAGCAGGGATCCAAGCTGCAGGCCTGCAACCTTCTGTACGAGGAGAAGCTCTGAGCTTAGAAGACTTCGCTCGCCTAGCAGATGGCCTTTTAGAAGCAGGAATAAAATAACAGAAAAGCCATAGGTATAACCTATGGCTTATTTGTATCGTAAGGAAAGGACGGGATTTGAACCCGCGCGTGAATAAAAATCCACTTGCCGGATTTCGAGTCCGGTGCCGTACCGAGCTGGGCCACCTTTCCAAGATGCGGAGAAAGGGATTTGAACCCTCACGCCCGAAGGGGCACATGCGCCTGAAGCATGCGTGTCTGCCGTTCCACCACCTCCGCATAGTTCTATTATACACTTTTTAGGAAAAATGCCAAGGAAAAAAAGGAAGGTGCCCTTTCCCGAATTCTGCTAAAAGACAAGTCATAACAGATACTCCGTCTTCTGTTTCGATCCATTTAAAAAACGAACCTATTCGTTTCTAAAAGCGTCCGGAGAGGTTCACTTTTCGTTTTTTCTTATTGAGCAATCCAGCCTTATTTCTCATTTTTTGGTATAATAGGAGTATTAATCTCAAAGGAGTGCGATTTGCAAGGAACAATCGTCAAGGCCTTGGCTGGCTTCTACTACGTAGAGTCAGACGGTCACATTTACCAGACACGGGCTCGTGGAAATTTTAGAAAAAAAGGACAGACTCCTTATGTGGGGGATCAGGTGGAGTTCTCTGCAGAAGAGAATTCGGAAGGCTACATTTTGAGCATTGCCCCTCGAAAAAATAGCCTCGTGCGTCCTCCTATTGTCAATATTGATCAGGCAGTAGTGATCATGTCAGCGAAGGAGCCGGATTTCAATGCCAATCTTTTAGACCGTTTTCTGGTTCTTTTGGAGCACAAGGGGATTCATCCCATTGTCTATATTTCAAAACTGGACTTGTTAGAAGATATGGAAGACATCCACTACTACCAAGGAATCTATCAGGCTATTGGCTACGACTTTGTCTTGTCGATTGAGGAACTCTTGCCCCTTTTGACCAATCAAACCACGGTCTTTATGGGACAGACCGGTGTAGGAAAATCGACCTTGCTCAATAAAATCGCTCCGGATCTGGAGCTTGAAACGGGTGAGATTTCAGATAGTCTGGGGCGCGGTCGACACACGACCCGAGCTGTCAGCTTTTACCATTTAAATGGAGGAAAGATCGCAGATACGCCTGGCTTCTCCTCCCTCGATTATGAAGTGACGACCAGCGAAGACTTAAATCAAGCCTTCCCAGAGATCGCCGATGTGAGCCACTCTTGTAAATTTCGTACCTGTACCCACACGCATGAGCCCGCTTGTGCGGTGAAACCAGCCGTTGAAAGAGAGGAAATTGCGCCTTTCCGTTATGAGGATTACTTGCAATTTCTAAGTGAGATTGAAAACCGTCGCGAAACCTATAAAAAAGTTTCGAAAAAAATGCCAAAATAGGAGACACTACAACGATGAAAACAATGAAAATTGCACCCTCAATTTTGAGTGCAGATTATGCCAATTTTGAAAGTGAATTGAAACGCTTAGAAGCAGCTGGAGCTGACTATGCCCATATCGATGTCATGGATGGCCATTTTGTGCCCAATATCAGCTTTGGAGCTGGTGTCGTAGAGAGCATGCGTCCGCATAGCAAGTTGGTCTTTGATTGCCACTTGATGGTCACCAATCCCGAACACCATATCGAAGAATTTGCCCGTGCAGGTGCTGACATCATCAGCATCCATGTGGAAGCTACTCCTCATATCCACGGAGCTCTTCAAAAAATTCGTCAAGCGGGTGTGAAGGCTAGTGTCGTGATCAACCCAGGGACTCCTGTAGACAGTATCAAACATGTCTTGAACTTGGTGGATCAAGTCTTGGTTATGACCGTTAATCCAGGATTCGGTGGCCAAGCCTTCTTGCCTGAAACCATGGACAAGGTGCGCGAATTAGTCGCTCTTCGTGAAGAAAAAGGTTTAGACTTTGATATCGAAGTGGATGGTGGAATTGATGCTCAAAGTATTTCCCAAGCAAAAGAAGCCGGGGCCAATGTCTTTGTAGCGGGCTCTTATGTCTTTAATGGGGAGGTCAATGAGCGCGTTCAAACGCTCCGAGATGCTGTAAATGGGTAACATCGCAATACTGGCAGGAGGTGACAGCACGCTCTTGCCAAAAGATCAAGAGCTTTACGTAGGTGTCGACGGTGGCTGTTTGAAGTTACTGGAACAAGGCCTGCCTTTAGATATAGCTGTGGGGGATTTCGATTCTGTCTCTGAGACTGATTTGCATCAGATCCGAACCCAAGCCAAGCAGGTTGTTCAGTCCGTTCCTGAAAAGAATGATACGGATTTGGAATTGGCCTTGAAAGCGGTCTTTGAGGCCTATCCAGATGCTGTTGTCACTGTTTACGGTGCCTTTGGTGGTCGCTTGGATCACTTTTTGTCCAATATCTTTTTGCCGACCGATCCAGACCTAGCTCCCTACATGGAGCAGATCCAATTAGTCGATGGTCAAAATCGCTTGATCTACAGACCAGCTGGTTGCCATGAGATTCAGCCAGATCCAGCCATGTCTTATGTTGGCTTTATGCCTGTCGGACAAGGCCACCTAGAGATTACAGGAGCCAAGTATCCGCTCCATCAGGAGAATTATTTTTTGAAGGCCATGTATGGCTCCAATGAATTTTTGGATCAACCGATTCAAGTGAGTCTTGACCGTGGCTATCTTGTCATTGTTTATAGTAAAGACAGAGGTTAATATGAATATCATTCTGCTTCTGATTGGCCTGCTCAATCTGGGCCTCCTCATCTATCTCTTGCAACGGTCAGATGATACAAGACCGGCTTTAAGAGAGTTGCTGGAAGACCATGAGGATCATTTGACAGACCAGTTGGACTATCGTTTTGAAAAAGAAAGACAAGCAAGCCAGATTGCCAATCAGCAGTTAGAGATCGCTCTGACAGATCGTTTAACCGAGATGCGAGTGGAGATCCACCAGCAGACGACGGCTCTGCGCGCTGAGATGAACGAGCACTTTACTAAAAATCGGGACAAAACAGATGAGCGCATGCGCCAGATCCAAGAGTCCAATGAAGTGCGGCTAGAACAGATGCGCCAAACGGTAGAAGAAAAATTGGAGAAAACCTTGCAGCACCGCTTACAGACCTCCTTTGAGACGGTTTCAAAACAATTGGAGTCGGTCAACAAAGGGCTAGGAGAAATGCAGACGGTGGCGCGGGATGTCGGAACCCTTAATAAAGTTCTCTCCAATACCAAGACGCGTGGGATTATGGGCGAATTGCAGCTGGGTCAAATCATTGAAGATATCTTGACCCCAGCCCAGTATGAGCGGGAGTTTGTCACCGTTCCCCAATCCAGTGAGCGCGTGGAGTATGCTATTAAGCTTCCAGGACAAGGAGAGGAGCCAGTCTATCTGCCGATTGACTCTAAATTCCCACTGGAAGACTACTATCGTCTGGAAGAAGCTTATGAATCAGGAGAGAAAGAGGAGATCGAGCGTTACCGCAAGGCCCTTCTTGCTAGTATCAAGCGTTTTGCTAAGGATATCCAACAAAAATACCTCTTTCCACCAGCGACAACGAATTTCGGAATTCTCTTTTTGCCAACTGAAGGCCTCTATTCCGAAGTGGTTCGCAATCCAGAATTCTTCGATCGCTTGCGTCGGGACGAACAAATTTTAGTGGCTGGGCCAAGTACGCTATCAGCCCTCTTGAACTCCTTGTCTGTTGGCTTTAAAACGCTCAACATCCAAAAGAGTGCAGATGACATTAGCAAGGTGTTGGGATCGGTCAAATCAGAATTCCATAAGTTTGGAGGGATTCTGGCCAAGACTCAGCGCCATTTAAAGAATGCTTCCAATAATATTGATGATTTGCTAACCAGACGGACCAGTGCCATCGAGCGGACACTCCGCCAAATCGAAAGCGATGAGGACCTGCTGGGACTAGATGTATATATAGAAGATGGAGAAGATGATGGTCAAAATTAACCAAATGAAAAAAGATGAATTGTTCGAAGGATTCTATTTGATCAAGTCAGCAGAAGTGCGTCAAACGCGGGCCGGGAAAAACTACCTCGCCTTTGTCTTCCAGGATGAGACCGGTACAATCGAAGGTAAACTATGGGATGCCCAACCCCACAATGTAGAGAGTTTTATGGCTGGGCGCGTGGTCCATATGTCTGGACGTCGAGAAGTTTACAATAATACTCCTCAAGTCAACCAATTAAACATGCGCTTGCCACAAGCGGGAGAGCCCAACAATCCAGCAGACTTCAAGGAAAAACCACCAGTAGATCCTAAAGAATTGCATGAATACTTGTCAAACATGATTTTCAAAATTGAAAATCCGGTCTGGCAACGGATTGTTCGGGCCCTCTATGGGAAATATGAGAAAGAGTTTTATAGCTATCCAGCTGCTAAGACCAACCACCATGCCTTTGAAGCAGGTCTCGCTTATCATACGGCGACCATGGTCCGCTTGGCAGATAGTATCGGTGATATCTATCCTCAGTTGAATAAGAGCTTGCTCTTTGCAGGGATTATGTTACACGATTTGGCCAAAGTGATCGAGTTGACGGGGCCTGAAAATACAGAATACACTGTTCGAGGCAACCTCATCGGCCACATTGCACTCATCGATGAAGAAATCACCAAGGTCTTGCAAGACTTGAAGATTGATGACCAAAAAGAAGATGTCATCGTTCTTCGCCATGTGATCTTGAGTCACCATGGCTTGCTCGAATACGGTAGTCCTGTTCGTCCAAAGATCATGGAAGCAGAGATTATTCATATGATCGATAATTTGGATGCAGAAATGATGATGATGACAACGGCACTTGGCTTAATTGGTCCTGGCGAAATGACCAATAAAATCTTTGCTATGGAAAATCGTTCCTTCTATAAACCGAATCTCGACTAGTAAAAACAGAGATAAATACGGGAATGATTCTGCCAAAAATAAAATAATCAGGAAAAAACGGCCTTCTGTAAATCAGAATGTTCGTTTTTTTCTGTTCTTATGGTATAATGATAGAAAAAACTACATGGTGAGAAAATGAAATTAAGAAGAAGTGAACGGATGGTCGTAATTTCTAATTACTTGATCAACCATCCCTATGAATTGACTAGCCTCAATACGTTTGCGGAAAAGTATGAGTCTGCCAAGTCTTCCATCTCAGAAGATATCGTGATCATTAAGCGTGCGTTTGAAGAGATGGAAATCGGAAATATTGAGACCATTACAGGAGCTGGTGGAGGTGTTATCTTTACACCGTCTATCTCAGATCAAGAATCCAAAGAAATCGTCGAGGATCTTTGCAAGCAGCTGTCTGAAAGTGATCGTATCCTTCCTGGTGGCTACATTTACCTGTCTGATCTTTTGAGTAATCCGAAGATTTTGAATCGGATCGGACGCATCATTGCCAAAGCCTTCCGGGATAAGAAGATTGATGCTGTCATGACCGTAGCGACCAAGGGAGTTCCTCTAGCCAATGCAGTAGCCAATGTCTTGAATGTTCCTTTTGTTATTGTCCGTCGTGATTTGAAAATCACAGAAGGGTCAACCGTTAGTGTCAACTATGTTTCAGGCTCAAGTGGGGATCGTATTGAGAAAATGTTCCTTTCAAAACGGAGCCTAAAAGCAGGAAGCCGGGTCTTGATTGTCGATGACTTCCTTAAAGGTGGCGGAACGATTAATGGAATGGTCAGTCTCTTGGCTGAATTCGATTCTGAATTAGCAGGAGTAGCTGTCTTTGCGGATAATGCTGCAACTGACCGGGAATTCTTTGAACACAAATCCTTATTGCGCGTGACCAACATCGATGTAAAAGAAAATAAATTGAGCGTCGAAGTTGGAAATATCTTTGATTAAGAGCAGCAAAGGAGGATCAAAAAGTGAAAAGAATTTTAGATCGATTTGATAATAGTCCTTTGTGGATTCGCTTGGTGACAGTTCTGTCTCTATCCTTTATTTTGGTAGCTGGTTTGTATACCGTTAAAAAGAATACGGCTGCCCAGGTAACGACAGAAATTCAACCTGCTAAAAAAACAGGTTCCCTTCCAGTGAAAAAGGAAACAAAGGAAGAAAAAGAAAAGAAGGAAGAAAAGAAAAATACAGAAGCTGCTGAAAAAGCAGTCGTTCAAATGGAAACAACGCCAAGTCAAGATTCTGTGAACGCTGCCCAAGCTGCTGTGAAGAAAGTCAAAGATGCGACTCAAAAGCAATCGCTTGAGGCCCGTATCCAATACATCGCTAACTATTATGGGCTGACCTATGAGAGTGACACAGCGGCAACACAGCAGACTCAAACAGACGCTAATGCTAACGCTGGAGTAGCTGGAGCCAATGCGACAGTTCAACCACAACAGCAACAACAGTATGCTCCGGCTGCAGATGCAGGGGCAGAAGTACCTGCTGAAGCTGGTCAATAATGAACTTTTTCGACTTCTTTAAAAAATAAAAAAACATCTTGCAATCAAAGTGCCGTCATGTTATAATAATAGACGGTACTTTTTACTTTTGGTCTCTCAAGAGTGTACAGGGACGTGCTGACAAATGTTGCAAAAGTACACACAGATGGTAGCTGTCACCAAGTGTACCATCACCAAAAATAAAAAATTTCACAGGAGAATGTAGATGCCTACAATTAACCAATTGGTTCGCAAACCGCGTAAATCAAAAGTAGAAAAATCTAAATCACCAGCTTTGAACGTTGGTTACAACAGTCATAAAAAAGTTCAAACAAACGTTTCTTCACCACAAAAACGTGGTGTTGCAACTCGTGTTGGAACAATGACACCTAAAAAACCTAACTCTGCCCTTCGTAAATTTGCCCGTGTACGTTTGAGCAACTTGATCGAAGTAACTGCTTATATCCCAGGTATCGGACACAACTTGCAAGAACACAGCGTGGTTCTTCTTCGTGGTGGACGTGTAAAAGACCTTCCAGGGGTACGTTACCATATCGTCCGTGGAGCACTTGATACTGCAGGTGTAAACGATCGTAAACAAGGCCGTTCTAAATACGGTACTAAAAAACCAAAAGCATAAGGAAAGGGGATAAAGAAAAATGAGTCGTAAAAACCGTGCGCCTAAACGCGATGTATTGCCAGATCCGCTTTACAATTCACAATTAGTTACTCGTCTTATCAACCGCGTTATGCTTGATGGTAAACGTGGTACAGCTGCTTCAATCGTTTACGGAGCTTTCGAACAAATTAAAGAAGCTACTGGAAACGATGCTCTTGAAGTATTCGAAACAGCTATGGAAAACATCATGCCTGTACTTGAAGTACGTGCTCGCCGTGTCGGTGGTTCTAACTACCAAGTCCCAGTTGAAGTTCGTCCAGAACGTCGTACAACACTTGGACTTCGTTGGTTGGTAACAATCGCTCGTCAACGTGGTGAACACACAATGGTTGATCGTCTTGCAAAAGAAATCTTGGATGCAGCGAACAACACTGGTGCAGCTGTTAAGAAACGTGAAGATACTCACCGTATGGCTGAAGCTAACCGTGCATTCGCACACTTCCGCTGGTAAGATCAAGATACTGAGGGCGTTAAAAAAGCGACTGAAAATTAGGAAGCTTGACGAAGAATCAAAGATTCTAGGAAAGCTTATCTATTTTCCGAGCTTTTAGCCTGGGTTCAATTAAGCTCAAATCGGCTAACTAACTTTAGCCCGGGTTCAATTCAACTCTTCTTACAAGTTGGAACCAAAACTTAGCATGAAAACACTGAAAACGGGTAGGTCCTGCCTATCCGTTTTTATTAAATCATGTTATAATAGAATATAGAAATAAAAAATATAGGAGAAACAAACCTCATGGCACGCGAATTTTCACTTGAAAAAACTCGTAATATCGGTATCATGGCTCACGTCGATGCTGGTAAAACAACTACAACTGAGCGTATCCTTTACTACACTGGTAAGATTCACAAAATCGGTGAAACTCACGAAGGTGCGTCACAAATGGACTGGATGGAGCAAGAACAAGAACGTGGTATCACTATCACATCTGCCGCTACAACAGCTCAATGGAAAGACACTCGTGTAAACATCATCGACACACCAGGACACGTGGACTTCACTATCGAAGTTCAACGTTCACTCCGCGTTTTGGACGGTGCTGTAACCGTTCTTGACTCACAATCAGGTGTTGAACCTCAAACTGAAACAGTTTGGCGTCAAGCAACTGAATACGGAGTTCCTCGTATCGTATTCGCTAACAAGATGGATAAAATCGGTGCTGACTTCCTTTACTCAGTAAGCACACTTCATGACCGTCTTCAAGCAAACGCTCACCCAATTCAATTGCCAATCGGTGCTGAAGATGACTTCCGCGGAATCATTGACTTGATCAAGATGAAAGCTGAAATCTATACTAACGACCTTGGTACAGATATCCTTGAAGAAGATATTCCAGCTGAATACCTTGAACAAGCTCAAGAATACCGTGAAAAATTGGTTGAAGCAGTTGCTGAAACTGATGAAGACTTGATGATGAAATACCTTGAAGGGGAAGAAATCACTAACGAAGAATTGAAAGCTGGTATCCGTAAAGCTACAATCAACGTTGAGTTCTACCCAGTACTTTGTGGTTCTGCCTTCAAGAACAAAGGGGTTCAATTGATGTTGGATGCAGTCCTTGACTACCTTCCAAGCCCACTTGATATCCCTGCAATCAAGGGTGTAAACCCAGATACAGACGAAGAAGAAGAACGTCCAGCATCTGATGAAGAGCCATTTGCAGCTCTTGCCTTCAAGATCATGACTGACCCATTCGTAGGTCGTTTGACATTCTTCCGTGTTTACTCAGGTGTCTTGAACTCAGGTTCATACGTATTGAACACTTCTAAAGGTAAACGTGAACGTATCGGACGTATCCTTCAAATGCACGCCAACACTCGTAAAGAAATCGAAACAGTTTACTCTGGAGATATCGCTGCTGCCGTTGGTTTGAAAGATACTACAACTGGTGACTCATTGACAGATGAAAAAGCAAAAATCATCCTTGAATCAATCGAAGTTCCAGAACCAGTTATCCAATTGATGGTTGAGCCTAAATCTAAAGCAGACCAAGACAAGATGGGTATTGCCCTTCAAAAATTGGCTGAAGAAGATCCAACATTCCGCGTTGAAACAAACCCTGAAACTGGTGAAACAGTTATCTCTGGTATGGGTGAGTTGCACTTGGATGTCCTTGTTGACCGTATGAAACGTGAATTCAAGGTTGAAGCTAACGTTGGTGCTCCTCAAGTATCTTACCGTGAAACATTCCGCGCTTCTACACAAGCACGTGGATTCTTCAAACGTCAATCTGGTGGTAAAGGTCAGTTTGGTGATGTTTGGATCGAATTCACTCCAAACGAAGAAGGTAAAGGATTCGAGTTCGAAAATGCGATCGTCGGTGGTGTGGTTCCACGTGAATTCATCCCTGCAGTAGAAAAAGGACTTCAAGAATCTATGGCGAACGGTGTTCTTGCTGGTTACCCAATGGTTGACGTGAAAGCTAAGCTTTACGATGGTTCATACCACGATGTCGACTCATCTGAAACTGCCTTCAAGATCGCTGCATCTCTTGCACTTAAAGAAGCTGCTAAGACTGCACAACCAGCTATCCTTGAACCAATGATGCTTGTAACCATCACAGTTCCTGAAGAAAACCTTGGGGATGTTATGGGTCACGTAACTGCTCGTCGTGGACGTGTAGATGGTATGGAAGCACACGGTGCAAGCCAAATCGTTCGTGCTTATGTGCCACTTGCTGAAATGTTCGGTTACGCTACTGTCCTTCGTTCTGCAACTCAAGGACGTGGTACCTTCATGATGGTATTTGACCACTACGAAGATGTACCAAAATCAGTACAAGAAGAAATCATTAAAAAAGCTAAAGGTGAAGCTTAATTTACCAATGCTTAAAAACTCTTCCCACTTTGGGAAGAGTTTTTGTTCGTTCCAAAAGTGAGTACAAGTAAAATAGCGCTTTTCCTATCGATCAAGACTTTGTGAAAAACTTTAATAAAAGAGGTGGTGATCTATGATAAATCTTGCTTTTCGTTGGGAAATAGTTGCTTTTTAATGCAATAAAGTATATAATAGAGACTGTTAAAAGATGTTTGGCGCTGTGTCAAGTTACTCTTTTCACAAAAAATTTTTTTGATTTTCATAAGGAGGAAATCACGAATGGTAGTTAAAGTTGGTATTAACGGTTTCGGTCGTATCGGACGTCTTGCTTTCCGTCGTATCCAAAACGTAGAAGGTGTTGAAGTTACACGCATCAACGACCTTACAGATCCAGTTATGCTTGCACACTTGTTGAAATACGATACAACTCAAGGTCGTTTCGACGGTACTGTGGAAGTTAAAGAAGGTGGATTCGAAGTTAACGGTAAATTCATTAAAGTTTCCGCTGAACGTGATCCAGAACAAATCGACTGGGCTAACGACGGTGTAGAAATCGTTCTTGAAGCAACTGGTTTCTTTGCTACTAAAGCAGCTGCTGAAAAACACTTGCATGCTGGTGGTGCTAAGAAAGTTGTTATCACTGCTCCTGGTGGATCAGATGTTAAAACAGTCGTATTTAACACTAACCACGATATTCTTGATGGTACTGAAACAGTTATCTCAGGTGCTTCATGTACTACAAACTGCTTGGCTCCAATGGCTAAAGCTCTTCAAGATAACTTCGGTGTTGTTGAAGGATTGATGACTACTATCCACGCTTACACTGGTGACCAAATGATCCTTGACGGTCCACACCGTAAAGGTGACCTTCGTCGTGCACGCGCTGGTGCTGCTAACATCGTTCCTAACTCAACTGGTGCTGCTAAAGCAATCGGTTTGGTTATCCCTGAATTGAACGGTAAATTGGACGGAGCTGCACAACGTGTTCCTGTTCCAACTGGATCAGTTACTGAATTGGTAGTTGTTCTTGACAAGAACGTTACTGTTGATGAAGTGAACGCAGCTATGAAAGCAGCTTCAAACGAATCATACGGTTACACTGAAGATCCAATCGTTTCTTCAGACGTTGTAGGTATGTCTTACGGATCATTGTTTGACGCAACTCAAACTAAAGTTATTGACGTTGACGGTAAACAATTGGTTAAAGTTGTTTCATGGTATGACAACGAAATGTCTTACACTGCACAACTTGTTCGTACTCTTGAATACTTCGCAAAAATTGCTAAATAATTCATGCGTATGATGAGAGGAGGGAAACCTCCTCTTTTTTTGTACTTTTTTTAGGGCTTTCTCATCATATTATAGGAATTGGCAAAATAGATTGACAGTGCTAAATAGATTAGGGTATCCTATTCTTGATTGGAGATTTCTAATACAATAAAATGAAAGCGATTACAGTTCGTAGAGAAAGGAGCCAATGGAAATCGCTCAAGAAAAAGAAAAAAACCATACAAGGAGGTCAAGATGAAAGGTCATCTATTTGAAAAGAAAGAACGATTTAGTATACGAAAATTCAGTGTGGGAGTTTGCTCCGCATTGATTGGGTTAGCATTTTTAGGAACAGGAGCTGTCTCTGCAGATGAGACAGTTTCTACTAGTGAACAACCCTTAGAAACATCTTCAGTAGCGACAGAAGATGTCAATCATCTAGTGAGAGAAGCTGGCGTCTATACTGCAGATGCGGCCTTGCCTGCTGCAGAAACGGAAAAACCAGTCGCAGAAGCGGTCGCTCCGGAGGCTAGTCCTACAAGTACAGAAGCTAGCTCGACAACTACAGATACTCCAGCTGTTTCAGAGACTGAAAAACCGAAAGCTGCTGCAGAAAAAGTGGCCGATTTACCAACCAATGAAGAAAAACAATTAAGACCCAAAGAAGTTAAGTTCGATACCTGGGACGATCTCTTGAAGTGGGAACCAGGAAAACGAGTGGATGACGATATGAACAGAGCAAGCGTTCCACTTGCGAGCCGCTTTCAAGGGAAACAAATTAATGAACAAGCCAACCCTGAAGCGAAGATCCAAGCGCTGTCAAACATGAACTCCAAAGCCAAGGATCATGCGTCTGTCGGCGGGGAAGAGTTTAAAGCCTATGCTTTTGATTACTGGCAATATTTGGATTCCATGGTCTTTTGGGAAGGACTGGTTCCATCAGCAGATGTGATCGATGCAGCCCACCGAAATGGGGTTCCTATTTATGGAACAATCTTTTATAACTGGTCTAGCAGCATCAAGGATCAAGAACATTTTGCAGAAACCTTGAAAGAAGATAGTGAAGGCTCTAAAACTTTCCCGATCGCTCGTAAATTAGTCGAACTTGCTAAGTACTATGGCTTTGATGGTTACTTTATCAACCAAGAAACGACTGGAAATCTTGTAGAACCATTAGGTCCAAAATTGAGAGATTTCCTTCTTTATACCAAGGAATATGCGAAAAGTCTGAACTATCCGATTAAGTATTCTTGGTATGATGCTATGACCTATGAATATGGCCGTTACCATGAGAATGCGCTGGGAGAATACAACTACAATTTCATGCAGCCAGAAAATGGGGAAAATCCAGTGGATACCTTCTTTGCTAACTTTAACTGGGGCAAATCAGAAGTGGATTATTCCATCAGTACAGCTAAATGGATTCATCGGAATCCTTACGATGTTCTAGCTGGACTCGAGCTCCAAAAAGGTGGCTCTTATAAGACTAATGTAGACTGGAATGCCATTTTAGATGAACATGGCAAATTGCGTCTATCCCTTGGTCTTTATGCGCCTGATACGATTACAGGTCTAGGAAAGACTGGAGAAGGATACCATACACATGAAGATCTATTCTGGACAGGTTTCCAAGGAGATCCGACTAAAGGAAAACCAGCAGACCAATCTTGGTACGGTATGTCCAATCTAGTAGTGGACAAAACTCCTATTACAAGTGAAGATTTCAATACTTCCTTTAATACTGGACACGGAAAACACTGGTTTGTGGATGGCAAGATTTCTAAAGAAGGGGAGTGGAACTACCGTTCTGTTTCTGGCTACCTTCCAACATGGCGTTGGTGGGTAGAGCATAGTGAGGATAGTGCGCCATTGAAAGGTCGTTATGATTTTGATCAAGCCTACAATGGAGGAAATTCTCTAGCCTTTGAAGGAGATTTAAAAGCCAATAGCAGTCAAAATGTCATGCTCTATTCGACCAAGATTCCTGTGACAGAAACGACAAAATTGAGCGTCAGTCATAAAGGTGGGATCGGAGCAGCTGCCTGGGTAGCTGTTGCCACCAAAGAAGACTACTCTGAATACGAATGGAAAGAATTGACACCGAGTGCGGATTGGTCTACTCAAACCTTTGATTTGGGAAGTTTGGCTGGCAAGACCATTTATGCTGTGAAGATGTTCTTTGACCATGATACGGATGTTAAAGACTACAAATTTAATCTCGGCCAATTGTCGATTACTTCAAACCAAGAGAAACCAGCGACTCCAGCAGAAGTATCCGTTCGAGCAAAACGCCTACAAAATGCGCAAGAAGCAGAAGCAGTCCTCAATTTTAAAGTGGTAGCAGATGCGGATTATTATGAAGTCTATGAAAAAGATGGCGATAATTGGCGTCTCTTAACAGGGTCTTCTGCGACAACCGTCTATCTACCAAAAGTTAGCCGTTCAGCAAGTGCTGAAGGAACCACTCAGGAACTCAAGGTTGTGGCAGTTGGAAAGAATGGTCAACGTTCAGATGCGGGAATCGTGGCCTTTGATTGGGGCATGACCGTGTCAGATACCAGTCTACCAAAAGCTTTAGCGCCAAACGTAGTCATCGGAGCCAAAGTGATTGGTTCAAGCTTCCCAGATGCGGATGGGAGTGAAGGCATTGAAGGCATGTTAAATGGGACCATTACCAGTCTTTCAGATAAATGGTCTTCTGCTCAATTGAGTGGAACCGTCGATATCCGTTTGACACAACCTCGGACCATTGTTCGTTGGGTCATGGACCATGCCGGTGCTGGTGGGGAATCTGTCGATGATGGCAAGATGAATACCCGTGACTTCGACCTTTACTACAAGGACGAAGCTGGTGAATGGAAGCTCGCTAAGGAAGTTCGTGGCAATAAAGCCCATGTGTCTGACATTACACTGGATCATCCGATCAAGGCTCAAGACTGGCGTCTCCATGTCATTACAGCAGATAATGGAACCCCATGGCAAGCCATCCGGATTTACAACTGGAAGATGTATGAAAGTCTAGATACTGAGACGGTCAACATCCCGATGAAAAACGCTGCAGCACAAAATCTGGGCAATCATTTTGTCCAAGTCGGCTTTAAAGATGTCCCAGCTAATACTACTCTGACTCTTTATGCCGATAAAGAAGCCACTAGTCCAATTGCGACCATGACAGCCGATCAAGCTGGAAATCTCATCTTTAAACCGCTCGCTTTTGAATCAACCCCATCTCTTCTATACTATCGCGCACAAGTTCCTGGTAAAGATATCAGTAATGTTTTGGCGATCGAAGTTCCAAAGAATGATAAAGAAATTGCGGGACTTCAATTTGAAGATGGCTTGACCAAGAAGGTCTACCGGGAAGGCGATGCCCTTTCCTTGAAAGGGGCGACTCTCCGCGTTCATTATAAAGATGGCCAAGCAGATCAACTGGTCAACCTCACCAACTCAGGTGTAGAGATTCATGGATTTGACAGTAGCAAGCTGGGGGAACAACACCTAGAAGTTTCTTACCTTGGTCAGAAATTAGATAAGACTCTCACTGTTTTTGTGGTCAGTGCAGAGGAAGCAGGTGAAAAAGCAGTTGCTGGTCTAGAATTGACCGACAAACCAAAAGTGGAATATATTGTCGGAGAAGCATTGGAGAAAGAAGGCGGACGCTTTACAGTTGTCTTTGATGATGAAACAACCGAAACGCACGCCTTGACAGATGAAGGTGTGGAAGTGACTGGCTTTGATACGACCAAGGAAGGTCGTCAAACCATCACGGTCCATTACAAAGGAGCTAGCACAAGCTTTGATGTCCTCGTCAATCCAAAACCAGCTCTCAACGATGAATACCTCAAGCAAAAATTGGCTGAAGCTGAAGCTGCAAAAGCCAAAGTAGACTTTACTTTTGCCAGTCCTGAAGTTAAAGAAGCTTTGCTGGCTGGAATGGCTGCTTCTGAAAAAGTCTTGAAAGAGCATGATACTAGCACACAAGATCAAGTCAATGAGCAGTTGAACCAATTGACCGCTCTCTTGAAAGCCTTGGATGGTCAAGCTAATCTAACAAAAGAAAAAGAAGCTCTCTCTGCCCTAACAACAGAAGCGACTGCTCTATTAGCAAGCAAGCCAAATCACCCTTCTGGTGAGGCTTTGCAGGCACTCTTGGAGAAAAATAAAGAACTCCTAGCTTCTTCAGAGCTCACTCCTGAAGCGCTTGAAACAGCTAAGACAGGTCTAGAGACCTTGATTGCGCTCCTGAAAGAAGATAAGCCGGCGGTCTTTGTAGACCCTGCGACTGGAGTCGAAGTTCAATTCTCTAACTTGGAGACTACTGCTATTAAGGGACTAAAAGTCGCGAAAGTTGAAGCCAATCAGGCAGAAAAAGAAGAGCTGAAGGGACGAGAAGCGACTATCTTTGATATCGAAGGAGTCGATGCAAGTGGTCAGGATGTCGATACCCAGCATCCATCCCTTGTGAAAATCCCTGTGGATAAGGATAAAGAAGTAGAGCAAGTTCTCTTCTTCCCAGAAGGTCAAGCTCCTCAATCCTTAGCCTTTGAGAGGGTTGGAGATGTGGTCATCTTTACAGCTCCTCACTTTACCCACTATGCGATTGTCTATAAGCCAGCAAAAACGGAAGGACCAGATCAACCGATCCAACCAGAAGAACCGGCTAAACCAGATCAGCCTGTTCAACCAGCTCAACCAAATCAACCAGTCCAACCAGCTGTCCCAGTGACTCCGGATCCAGTTAATCCATTGAAGCCTACAGAGTCTTCTCAAGTGGATCAGTTGGCCCCAACGACTTCTACTCAAGCGGGTCATCAAGAGGAAGAACACAAGGATATGGTTGATCAAGAGATCCATCAGTTGTTAAGTGCCCACCAAGGAGCGAACTCACAGCCAACGGTTCAGCAAGGAATAAAAGATGCAAGTAAAGAAAGTCAATCGGAACACCTACCAAATACGGCAAGCCTAGAAGCTTCCTTTGCAGCTGAAGCTGTTCTTCTAGCAGCCTTAGGCGGCTTCCTCTTGGCTGGTAAGAAGAAGGAAGAGTAAGTCTTCTAAAAGATTCTTTTGTTCACTTAAAAAGTCACTCTCAAAAAAACCTCTCTGGTGAAAACCAGAGAGGTTTGATCTTGTATTTAGAAGTGTCGTTCGGATCCTGTGAATTAGAGGGGAAAAGCATTGGATTTTTCTACCTCTTTTACAGCTTTTGTGATATAATTATCATGTATTAAAAAAAGAAGGAGTCATATCTAATGGCAAAATTGACTGTTAAAGACGTTGACTTGAAAGGGAAAAAAGTTCTCGTTCGTGTTGACTTCAACGTTCCTGTAAAAGATGGCGTGATCACTAACGATAACCGTATCACTGCAGCTCTTCCAACTATCAAGTACATCCTTGAACAAGGTGGACGTGCAATCCTCTTCTCTCACCTTGGACGTGTAAAAGAAGAAGCAGATAAAGAAGGTAAATCACTTGCTCCTGTAGCTGCTGACTTGGCTGCTAAATTGGGTCAAGAAGTGAAATTTATCCCAGGTGTTACACGTGGTGCTGAA
>JAGZKI010000020.1 GCA_018365265.1 Streptococcus parasanguinis
GATGAAATCAGCGTAGTAGAGCCCACTCAACCACTGCGTCTTGCTCGACAATCCAAAAATAATTGAGAGGCTAGGACTTTTGTCCCAGCCTCTTTTTTGACCATTCACGACGATTTTTTGACCGATTCTGACAGAGAGCCTCCAAGGCTTTCTATTTGACGTATAATGGACACAAGATCAATAAGAAAAGAGGGATCCTATGTTTCAGGTAGCATCTATTACAAAATCGTTTAAGGAGAAAGCTGTATTAAAGGGGGTGTCTTTTTCGATAGAAGAAGGAGACAAAATTGCCTTGCTGGGAAATAATGGGGCAGGTAAAAGCACCCTGTTCAACATTATCGCTGGACAGCTCCAGGCTGATTCGGGGACGATAAAGACTTCGCTTGATTTTCAAAGAGAGATTGGGATGATGCCTCAGGGGGATCTGCTCATCGAGGATCTAACCGTTGCTGAATTCGTCGAATTAAAAAGCCGAATGAATCAGCAGAAGCAGGCTGATATCAATGGACTCTTAGAAATGGTCGAATTGAGAGAATCAAGAGAGCAGATGGTGGGAAGTCTTTCTGGTGGCCAAAAGAGACGCTTGTCCTTGTTGTTAACCATTTTGAATCATCCAAAGTTGATTTTTTTAGATGAGCCGACGACTGGCATGGACTTGGAAGCAGTGGATAATTTTTGGAAATTGCTGGAGCAGCAAGAGTTTACATCTGTTGTGGTGACCCATGATTTTAACCAAATTGATGCCTTTTTTACAAAAGTCCTGATTTTAAAAGAGGGTCGAATTGCTGCAACAAAGGCTGTTGAGGACATTCACCAGGCTGGTCAAACCATTGAGCAGTATTTCCGAGAAGAGATGAATAAAGGAAGGGAACAAGCATGAGAAAGATTCAATTAAAACAAGTTTTACGAAATAAGCGCTTCGTATTATTCACCATTATTTTACCCATAGGCTGGTATATCTTCTTTTATCAGCTTCAAAAGGGAGTTTCACCAAGTATTTTGTTAGGCATTGCTGTATTTATCGGGGTCATTGGCAATAGCCTTGCAACTTTTAGTAAGCGTATCGCCTCAGATATCGGCTTTTATTCTTTTGAATCCCACTTTACAAGCTATAGTGTCAAGCACTATTTATGGGATCAATCGATTGTACAACTGATTCTGAACAGCTTGATCTTTTTAGCGGTGCTAGTTGTTGCTGTCCTAGGTTTTCACTTTCCAGTGACGACTAGCCTGTTGGTGCAATTTTTCCTCTTATCCTTGATGGGGATCTACTTTAGTGTGATTGGCTTTGTACTTGGGGTAAGGGTAGATGCCAAGACGATTGATACCATTGGCTTTCCTGTTATTATTTTAGCCGCCATGACCATTATTCCCTTTGATACGCTTGGCGCAAGTGGAGGATTTATGGACTTGGTTGGCAAGCTACAACGGGCTTTCCCAGGCTATTATTATACAAAGCTGATCCAAGATTTGACCGAGAAACAAACGATCGATGCCACCCAATTAGGACTCTTTGTTGCTGTATTTGGATTGAATTTGCTATTTTTCTATCTGCTCGTACCCAAAGGGAAAATGAGGAACTAAGAGCAGTTAAAAAAGCCTTGAATTTTCAAGGCTTTTTCTTTGCTATAAAACGGTTATTCGGTATTCGTTCGTCAAATACTTGGAAAGATCTTGCTATTCTAAAATTCTAATGGAGGGCTTTTTTATTACATGCTAATAGAAAAAATCAATGCCGTAGTTTTCTTTTAGATAGGTCGCTAACTCGGCTTTTTCTTCCTCTCTAAATCGACAGAGGCTAAGGGCGAGACGCAATTTCAAGGTGCTTGTATTGATGATGATGTTTGATTTAGAAATATTTTCTAACTGGGTGACTTCTCTGAGGTTAAAATCTAAATAGCAAGCCTTGCTGTTGACATGATCAGGGTCGCTAACATCCACTTCGACATAAGATGCTCGCAACAATTCTTCTTTTGGAATGAAGATTTCTTTTGAGAAGAAAAGCCCAGGGTAGACATAAATACCTTCAAAGGTGAATTCAAAGGAGACTCTGTGGCTAGTTAGTCTTTTGATGCCTGCAATTGTTGCGTAGATAGCAGCGAAAAAGAGAATGGTTGAAATCACAGTGGGAAGATTTAGTTGAGAAAAGTCGATCAATCCATGAGCGGGAGAAAAGAAAAATTGAAAGGATACACCCGCCGCAAAGATTAGATAACCGACACCAACAAATTTTGAATAATAGATTTTCATTTTGGACTCCTTACATTTCAAATGCATGAAAACTTGGAATTTCAAGTACCCTTATCATAGCGGATTCGGTGAAGAGCTGTCAAATGTTTGGTAGGGTTCTTGTGATTAGATCATTTCAGGTTATGGTATACTAGATGGAAAGTGTGGCTAGGAGTGAAATGAAAAGCTGCTGTAGAAATCATAACCGGGTCAATGCTGGTAAGAAAGGAAGACAAATGGTAACACCCCTGATATTTATTATTTCTCTCGTCTTGCTTTTGCGTCGTTTTACAAGCAAACGTTCACGAAAGATCATTGGATTCTTATATGCTTCATTTGCAGTCTGGTTTGTTTATTCGATCCTTACTTATGGAAGCTACACCCTCCAGCCTGGTCAAAGTGTTCAATTGAGAGTTTATCCCAATACGGATCAGCTAGAATATAGGTCGGAACTCCAGTTTAAAAAATTTGATGATGCTAAGTTAAAATTGTCCGGTCGAAAAGGTTGGGGGATGAAAGATAGTCACATAGTCTATAATGTTGAAAAGCAAACAATAACGGAGCTCATTTTTTTAAAAGACAAAACAGAGCGTAAAGACTTACCAAATGATAAAAGTAAGAGTTTCTACTTAGAAAACGATGGAATAGTGGTTCAAGGGGAAGTTGAGGAAGTATTTGGGGTGACGGAACGAAAGCCCTACAACATCACCATCACCAATGTAGACGATAAACCAGCCCACTTTGAAGCGCGAGTGGTGGACCGGTGAACTGTGAACTGGACCTCCATCTACTCCAGCCGCTTCAGTCCAAAGAATTGGGACGATGTGACCGTCAAGGATATTTGGAGAGAGGATTTTGGAAAGTGATGTCGGAGCTATTTGTCCGGCATCTTTTTATGAATAATCGTTATTGTTACTTTTGTGCGTGTGATATGATATAATAAAAGCACAGAAGTAACAACAATAGGAATGCTGAAATGATTCAAAAACAAATACAGGAAATGCTAGATCATCAGTCTATTATTAGAACATCTGATGTAGTTAAAAAAGGGATCCCAAAGCCTTACCTAAATCGAATGGTGGAAAATGGTCAACTCATAAAGGTTGCCAGAGGGATTTATATCACCGATTGGTCTCAGTATGATGAGTATGCCATTTTCCAACTCCAACATCAAAAAGTGATTTATTCTTATCTATCAGCATTGTATCTCCATGGGCTGATAGATGTTATCCCTAAATACAAAGAAGTGACGGTCTATACAGGTTATAATCCTCATCGATTTCCTAAGGAGGTAAAAAGGCATTTCATCCAGAAAGAATTGTATGAAGTCGGTGTGACAAAGCTACAAACGTCCTTCGGAAATGAAGTAAGGGTATATGATTTGGAGAGATCGATATGCGATCTCATTCGCGAGCGACAAAAGATAGATGTGGAAATATTTTCGACTTCTTTAAAGAGATATATTCAATCTTCAAAAAAAGATCTACGAAAACTCTACAAATATGCGCGAGAGTTTCATGTGCTCGAAAACGTCCAATCATTGATGGAGGTCTTATATGAATAAAGATAGATTGATTGCTCTGTGCCATAAAATTTCAAACGAAAAACAGGTAGATTTCAATGTTGTGCTAACTTATTATTTTCTAGAAACGATACTTGCAAAGATAGCATCTAGTCCGTATAGTCATAACTTTGTATTCAAGGGAGGATTTCTTTTATCCAATATTATTGGTGTTGAAAGTCGAACAACTTCTGATATGGATTTTATTTTAGAACAATTTAAGATGGACAAATCTCTACTAGAAAGTACTTTAAAGGAAATCCTAACTGATGATTTGGTTCATTATGAAATTACTAAGATAAGTGAAATTAAAGATGAAGATCCTTATGGTGGTTATCGAATCCATATTTTATGTCGGCTTGATAATATACGTCAGACAATTCCTTTAGATATTGCGACTGGTGATCCTATTACTCCCAAATCCGTTTCCTATCGTTATCATAGTCTCTTTCAAGAGGTTGACTATGAGATCGTGGCCTACAATTTGGAGACAATATTGGCTGAAAAATTGGAAACGATTTATCGAAGATCTTTCTTTAACACTCGAAGCAAGGATTTTTATGATGTGTATGTAATTTATAGTATGGAAAAAAGCCGATTGGATAGTAAAAAGCTTCGATCAGCTTGCGAGGCAACATTCTCCTATCGTCAGACAACGTTAGATGTAGTAGATTTTCAAAATATGATTGATGAGATGAAGGATGATATAACATTGGCGCGTCATTGGGAAAATTATCAGTCTCATTACCCTTATGCAACTTCTATTTCTTTCAGGGATGTTTTGGAAGTTGTTCAGCAGCTATTGTTAGAATTATGATACCTAATATAGACTTTCATTAACAAACTACCTCCGAGGTGGTTTTGAGATTATAACGATGTGTTAGATAAAAGCGAGCTTTGTCATGAAGCTCGCTTATTTGTATTCATAAAAAAGTGAGCTAAGTACTCTTAAGAAAAGTAAAAAAGCCTTGGTTTTCAAGGCTTTTTGTGCATAAAAAATGCCCCCTACAGGGCTCGAACCTGTGACCCATAGATTAAGAGTCTACTGCTCTACCAACTGAGCTAAGGAGGCAAATATAAAAAGCTGTATTGGTGCCGAAACTTCACGATTTGTATTGAACCCGCGCAATTAAGCAGGTGGGCAACTCGCTCTGACTTAGCTGCTTCCGCGTGAAACGGCCTGCATACTGCCAGAAGTCTTTTGTTTCCCTAATAATACAAAAAATAGTCGGTCAACACTTAAGTGTGAGTTCGTACACCACAGCGTTTCTATATGTATATGATACCACATTTTGAAAATATTTCAAGGGAAAATCTCAATTTTTTGAAACCGATGTCACTTTTTCTTGAATTGATCAATCTTCTCCTTGGTGGCTCCGAGAGCACGCTCGTACTTGCCATTTTCATTGGGAATAAAGTAGGACGCGTGTTTGAGCTTATCTGGCAGGTAGTCCTGCTTGACCCAGTTGCCGGGGTAGTTGTGGGGATATTTATAGTTTTGTGCATTTCCCAGTTCCTTGCTTCCAGCATAATGACCATCGCGGAGGTGGCGAGGAATGGGAAGGTTACCAGAACTTCTAAGATCAGCCAGCGCCTTGTCCATGGCGACGTAAGCTGAGTTGGACTTAGGCGAAAGGGCTAGATCGATGACGATGTTGGCGACGAGAATGCGGGCCTCAGGAAAGCCGATGCGCTCCGCTGCCTGAAGGGCTGTTACGGTATGGATCTGCGCATCTGGATTGGCCAGGCCGATATCCTCATAAGCGATGACGGTCAAGCGACGAGCTAGGCTGGGTAGATCTCCGGCTTCGATCAAACGAGCTGCATAGTGGAGACTAGCATCGACATCCGAACCACGGATAGATTTTTGCAGAGCAGAGAGCACGTCGTAGTGGCCGTCTCCATCTTTGTCCATAGTGATGTAGCTGCGCTGGAGGCTGTTTTCCATGATCTCTAGCGTAATATGGCGGATCCCTTCTGCATTTTCAGAGGTCGACAGCACAGCCAGATCGAGAGAATTAAAGGCAGAGCGAAGATCTCCATTGGTTGAGGTAGCGATGAAATCCAAAGCGTCCTCATCGAGCACGACTGGAAAGTCAAAGCCACGCTCGGGATCATCTAGAGCCGTTTTTAGAGCTTGCTTGACCTCCTCCGTCGTCAACGGTTCCAGCTCAAAGATTTGTACGCGGCTACGAATAGCGGGTGTGACAGAGAAAAAGGGATTTTCAGTCGTTGCACCGATCATGATGACCAGACCGCTTTCGAGCAAAGGCAGGAGAAAATCTTGCTTGGTTTTATCGAGGCGATGGATTTCGTCCAAAAGCAGGACTAAGCCCCCAGAAAATTTGGCCTCCTCTGCAATTTCTTGTAGGCGTTTTTTACTGTCAACCGTTGCATTAAAGGTCCGAAAAGCATACTTGGTCGTTCCTGCGATCGCAGAAGCAATACTGGTCTTTCCGATCCCCGGAGGTCCATAGAGAATCATAGAGGACAGACGATTGGCCTCGACCATGCGACGAATGATTTTGCCTTCTCCGACCAGATGCTGTTGACCGATGACTTGATCGATCGTTCGTGGTCGCATACGGAGTGCGAGATTGTCGGGCATTTCCTTCTCCTTTCTAGCTTTGTCTCCTTTCAAAGAGGCGGTTTTTATGGTAAGATTGTAGTAACTATTGTATCATATTCCGCTCTAAGAGTGGGAAATTAGAAAGAGGACGCTATGTCTAAATACGGATTTTTGGATGTTTTAGAAGAGGAGATGGACAAGGTTTTTCCTTTTGATTTTGAGATCAATTGGGATAAGAAAAACCATGCGGTAGAAGTGGCTTTTCTCTTGGAAGCGCAAAACACAGGCGGGGTTGCACTGGTTGATGAAGCTGGCGAAGAATCTGATGAGGATATCTTCTTTGAAGAAGCCGTGCTCTTCTACAATCCAGCCAAGTCTCATGTGGAGGAAGATGCCTATTTAACAGCAATTCCGTATGAGCCTAAAAAAGGCTTGTCTCGTGAATTTCTAGCCTATTTTGCGACTTTCCTTCGGGATACAGCTGAGTTGGCCTTGGATGAACTCATGGATTTCTTAGCAGACGAAGAAGCAGAGAGCTTTGAGATCGTCTGGAACCAAGAAGTCTTTGAAGAAGGCAAAGTCGGCCTAGAAGAAAGCACCTTTTATCCCTATCCGAGATATTAGGAGGGAAAGCTCATGCTTGAGGATTGCTTAGAAGCACGGTTCGAATTTACAGGTTGTAAAATTGCCTTGATTTGTGAGGGGCAAATTTTGACCATCTTGCGCGATGATAAAGAAACGATTCCTTACCCCAATATGTGGGACTTGCCAGGTGGGGGTCGGGAAGGAAATGAGACCCCTTTTGAGTGTGTGGCGCGTGAGGTTTATGAGGAATTGAACATCCAACTGTCGAAAGAGGAAGTCATCTGGTCTGGGATCTATCCTGGCATCTTGGATGAGAAGAAACAGTTCGTTTTTTTAGTTGGCAATCTAGCCCAAGAAGAGTTTGAACACATTGACTTTGGAGATGAGGGACAGGGCTATAAGTTAGTGAGCTTTGAAGAGTTTTTGGCCTCAGATCGGGTTGTTCCCCAATTACAAGAACGAGTACGTGATTATGTGGAGGAAAATATAGATGGGCCCGTTTTAACCACGACAAGTTTGGATAAGGATGTCAAAAGAAAGTTAGAGAATGGGCAATACAGCAGAGAAGAAGCTACGGCCATCTATAAAGATTTTTTAAGGATGAGAGAGCGGAAAGAAGAAGCATTTTTTATAGCAAAACTAATCGTTATTTTTATGATCTTCTTCTTTCCAATCATGGTTGCTGGGGGAAATTTTAGAAGACTAGATGATGTTGTTTTGGCCTTGGTTTTTTTAGTATTGTTTGTTGTTTTATTCATACCGACATATCTTTCAGTCCATTACCATAAGATTGGTCGATACAAGAGACAACTTCACAAGGCGATGAAAAGATATTATGCAGATGTGCTGAAGGAATGTAAGGAAGACTAGAAAATATCTGATGGATTTTAGAACTTTAGTTCATGGCAAAAAATAAAATTATGCGAGGAAAACTATGATTAGACTAGAACGAGCAGGGGCGGAAGGTTTAGAAACCATTATTGCCATTCAAAGAGCCAGTTTTAAGGCGGTCTATGAGAAATACCAAGATGAGTATGATCCTTATCTGGAGGACCGCGAACGAATCAAGTGGAAACTCGTAGAACGTCCTAATAGCTATTACTACTTTGTAAAAGAAAACGAAGACAAGATTGGTTTTTTACGAATTCAGACCAATGAAGAGTTAACAAATGCTTGGTTGGGAACAGCGGCGATTTTACCTCCCTATCAAGGAAAAGGGTATGGATCTAAAGGTTTGAGCTTGCTGGAAAAAGAATTTCCAACCATCACACAATGGGATTTGTGTACGGTGTTACAAGATGCAGGCATGGTCGCCTTCTACGAGAAGAATGGCTACCATCAAACCCATATCGAGCCTGAAAAAGAAGGCATGGATATGGTCTACATGAAAAAATTGATAGAGAAATAGAAAGGACGGTTCGGTTAAATTTCTAAACTGAACCCGCCCTAAACATTGTGCCAAAAAGATAAACTTCTCATAGACACAAGTGTCTTCAGAGAGTTTCCTATTTTGGCTTTGTGTTTTACGGGCTTGGTATCTTAATGATGGAAACATGGCAAGAGTTAAAAGTTACAGTGAAGCGTGAGGGTGAGGAGCTAGTCTCCAATCTCTTGATCGAGTTAGGCGCCCAAGGGGTCGCAATCGAGGACAGCATGGACTATGTGGGAAATGTCGATCGATTCGGTGAGATTTTCCCTGATGTCGAGCAACAAGAAGAAATCGTGGTGACGGCCTACTACCCGGAAACGGTTGATGTAGCAGCGGTTGAAGCGGATTTGCAGGCTCGCTTGGTAGAATTGACCGACTTTATGGATCTGGGTGAGGTCAAGATGGGTACGACTGCCTTGGCTGAGGAAGACTGGGCAGACAACTGGAAGAAATACTATGAACCAGCTCGCATTACCCATGACTTGACCATCGTGCCGTCATGGACAGACTATGAGGCGACGGCTGGAGAAAAGATTATCAAGCTGGATCCTGGTATGGCCTTTGGAACAGGAACTCACCCAACCACTAAGATGAGCCTCTTTGCCTTGGAGCAAGTCCTTCGTGGTGGGGAGACAGTGCTAGATGTAGGGACAGGTTCAGGTGTCCTTTCCATTGCTAGCTCTCTTCTTGGCGCTAAGGAAATCTTTGCCTATGACTTGGATGATGTAGCGGTTCGTGTCGCTCAGGAAAATATTGAACTCAATCCTGGCATGGAAAATATCCATGTAGCGCCAGGCGATTTGCTTAAAGGCGTGGAGATTGAGGCAGATGTCATCGTGGCCAATATCTTGGCAGATATCCTTATCCATCTGACAGAGGATGCTTATCGTTTGGTCAAGGACGAAGGTTACCTGATCATGAGTGGCATTATCAAGGACAAGTGGGACATGGTGCGTGAATCAGCTGAGTCGGCTGGATTTTTCCTTGAAACCCACATGATCCAAGGGGAATGGAATGCCTGCGTCTTCAAGAAGACCAAGGATGTCTCCGGTGTGATTGGAGGCTAGCATGCAGCAGTATTTTGTAAAAGGCTTGGCTGGTTCACCTGTCACTATCGAGGACAAGGAAACCAGCAAGCACATGTTTCAGGTCATGCGCTTAAAAGAAGATGATGAGGTGACTTTGGTCTTTGATGATGGGATCAAGCGCTTGGCGCGCGTGGTCAATGTAGAAGCCCGTCAATTGGAGCTAATCGAGGAATTAGCAGACAATGTGGAGCTGCCAGTCCAAGTGACCGTCGCATCAGGCTTTCCCAAGGGAGACAAGCTGGAGTTTATCACTCAAAAAGTGACGGAACTCGGTGCCAGCCAAATCTGGGCCTTTCCTGCAGACTGGTCCGTTGCCAAGTGGGATGGCAAGAAGTTGGGCAAAAAAGTTGAGAAACTAGAAAAAATTGCCCTTGGAGCAGCCGAGCAAAGCAAGCGGAATTTGGTTCCAAGCATTACTCTATTTGAGAAAAAGTCTGACTTTCTAGCACAATTTGACCAGTTTGACCGGATCGTGGTGGCCTATGAAGAGTCTGCCAAAGAAGGAGAGGCAGCCGCTCTGATTCAGTCGCTGACCGGATTAGAAGCTGGAAGTAAACTGCTCTTTATCTTTGGACCAGAGGGCGGACTCTCCCCTGCAGAAATTGAAAGTTTTACAGCTAAAGGAGCAGTGTTAGCAGGGCTTGGGCCTCGCATCCTACGAGCGGAAACGGCCCCACTCTACGCTCTCAGTGCCGTGAGTGTTGTTACAGAATTGATGAACTAACGAAGTGAAGGAATCGCTTCGTTAGTTTTTTTTTACAAAAATCTTCTATTTTCAAAAATTTTTACGAATTATAATAGTGAGGAGAGGCGCATATGAATAAAAGAAAGAATAGACGACGTTTGATATTTTCTTTGTTAGTTGTTGGGATCTTGATCTGGATTGGGTCAAAAGTAAAGGATCATCTAGATTTCCAACAAGAAATGATCCGAATTGTACATAGTGAGGAAGTGAAAGAGTTAATTGTACATGATTTGAAACAGGAAGATCCGGACGCGTTTACAGAAACAGGAAAAATTCAATCGTATAAAATTGATGATGAAACGATCGAACACAATCCAATGGGAGGGATTATGTTTGAGGTGATAATAAATGGAGATAAAGAAATAACTGGAAGTATGGGATTGAGGAAGCGTAGTGAAGATGGACCGATTAGATCTGTAGGGATGAGTACTTCTGTAGGGTTTCAAGAACTTATGGAAGAGTAATAAAATTGAAAACTAAATAATGTAAAGCGATACGACTAGGAATTTATGAGGATGGAGATGAAACCAAAAATAAAAAATTGTCGTTATATATTTGGAGTGTTGCTATTAGGAATTTTGATATGGGTAGGTTTACTTGTGAAAAACCATCTTGAATTTCAACATGAAATGATTCAGATCGTGCATAGTAAGGAAGTGGAAAAGATAATAGAAGAAGAACTGAAGGAGTTGAACCCAAATGCCTTAACACCAAAAGGTAAGATCCAATCGTATGAAATTAATGATGAAACGATTGAACACAATCCAATGGGAGGGATTATGTTTCGTATCATCATTAATGGAGACAAAGAAATAACCGAAAATTTTGGATTACGAAAAGATAGTGAGAATGCACCAATCGAACAAGCGGGAGTGAGTAGATCTATTGAGTTTCAAGATCTGGTAGAAAAGAAATGATCGTCAAAATATATGAAAAGAATATTCGATTCGAATATGAAATATATTTTCTTTGAGCGCTTTATATATTTACAAAAAATTTTTTAAAAGGATCTTTTTTTGAAAATTTTTACGAATTATTAAAGTAAGAGTAATAAATTTGAAAACTAAATAGTGTAAAGTGATACTACTAGGAATTTATGGAGGATGAAAATGAAACAAAAAAGAAAAATTGGCCGTTATATATTTGGAGTGTTACTATTAGGAGTCTTGATATGGGGAGGTTTACTTGTAAAAAACCATCTTGATTTTCAACATGAAATGGTTCAGATCGTGCATAGTAAGGAAGTGGAAAAGTTGATTGAGCATGATCTGAAATTGAAAGATCCTAATGCGCTTACAGAAAAAGGCAAGATCCGCTCCTATGAGATTGATGACAAGACGATCGAACACAATCCAATGGGGGGGATTATGTTTGATGTGACTATAAATGGAGATAAAGAGATAACTGGTAGCGTAGGATTATGGAAGACTAGTAAAAACGGTCCGATTGAATCCGTGGGGATGGATGCCTCTGAAGGTCTTCAAAAATTGATGAAGGAGTAAAGGAAATGTATACCGATCAAGAAAAAAATAGGATTGCATGGAAAGAGTACTCAAAATTTAATGTTGGGAAAGAGGTTAGTATTGAGAGTGATGGAAAAAGAGAAAAAACAATAGGCTATGTTTCTGAAGTTTTTGGCCAGGCACCAGAAGAGGATATGGTTTCCTCTCTCGAAGACTTGAAAGCACGGTTTCAAGGAGCTCTATCTGGTTTAAATGGATATATTGTGACAGATAAAAAAATCACTCCTGAAACCAGACCAGAAGATGTGCATGAAGTAACAATTTTGTTTGAGGGATCGGAAGCTAAATTTGATAAAAATTTCATGGGGGCCGTAGATGATTGGGTGCTCACCGATGCCCCGACTGCATTACAAATATCAATGGCAAAGAGACTTGGGATAAAAACCGGGAAAATTTCCCAGCTTGATGCGGCTTCGAAAGAAGTAAAAGCAGCAATGGATAGATATCCGAATGCGCGTTTCAAATTTTATGCCCATTCTTTAGGGGGCTTAAATCTCCAAGCTTCACTTGGATCTTTGGAAGATAAGTATTTAAACAGAGTGGATGGGGCTTATATATATGAAGCGCCTAATCTTTATCCACAGTTAAGTGATGCAGAAAAGAAACAGGTCGATAAGATTAAATATAAAATTTTTAATTTTATAGACAAGCGTGACTTGGTCACATGGGAACATTCTGAAGAGGGGAATGAAGGAGTTGTTGGAACACTTGTTCGAATTGACAGTAAGGATGCAGGCAATTTAGGAAAACAACATATGTGGGGTGGTTACGACTACAAGTCTGGCTACTTGAACGTCAAAGAAGAGAGTTTAGATGACTATCGGTTAGCTCGAATAAAGCAGACAAAAGAACAACTGCAGTTAAAGAAACAAGCATTGGAGACTTGGAAAAAGAGCGGACTTTCTGGAAGTGACCTTATTTTCATGGATACGACTCAGGCAATGGGAATAGTGGAGTCGCTGAAGGAGTTTGCTCTCATTGCCTCTGATTATATATTAGCTGTCTGTGATTTCCGTATTGCGGATATAAAAGGAACCTGGGAGACATTATTAGTTTCTTGTCGTTCAACTGTATCAGGGACCCGTTGCACAGAAAGTGATATCATCAGCGCACTTGCTCAAATTGGTGCAACAAAAGAAACAATTGAGACGAGTCGCATCACAGAATTAGAAAAAATTAAAAAAGATACTCTAAAAATAAAAGAAAGTATTTTTAGTCTATCAACAGACATAGCGAAAGGAATTGCAACTGTAATAGGCACGGATGTTGCTCTAGCAAGCCAACTTCAATTGCAATGGTAAAGAATGGGTAACAAAGATATTGAATACATTAATGCGATTAGAGAAGTAGAAGAAAAATGGAATGGTACTGAAGAAGAATTAAAATTGGAAATGAAAGAACTAGAAAAAAGAATGAATCATATCCATGACCAGTACTGTTTTACAAAACAAAATATTGAAATGATGGAAGAGGAAGTCGGACATTTCTCTAAGACGATGGGTAATACGGAAATTTTATCGGATTATTATCGGGAATTATCAGATGTTTATGAAGAATTGAATGCAGAGTACTATCACAAACTAGCTCATATTGAGGAAGCGCATCAGTTAAAACAAAAAGAATTACAGGTAGCCTCTGAAAAATATGCGAATGAGATTGCAAAATTACGAAAGGATATGTATGTCGAAAATTGATCTTACAAATGATTTAACATACGAAGATAAGCGTTTCATGGCAGCTCTTCTTAGTGTTAAATTTATGGGGAAAATAGCCTTAACAAAGGCAACTGTTGACCAAAAAAGCATTAAAAAAAGAATTTCATCTAGTTTAACAGAACTTGAAAGTTCTCTAGATCAGGTTATTGGAACTATTGATTCGGATTTGGCTGGAAAATTTTCAAACTCTGTTAAAGAAGGGGTTGGAAGAAAAAAATTGGAGTTAAACGCTTTGCAAGAGTTTTGTAAGACAAAGTAGTATCCGTATATTAAAGTAGCTTCATTGGTTCCCATCTGCTTCTAAAAGTGTTAAAATAGTATCCAAGAAACTGGAGAAAATACATGCCGAAAGAAGAGAATTTAACAGGGGACCAAGTCGTTGCCCTTACAAAAAAATATTTATCACCTGAAGATGTTGCTTTTGTGCAAAAGGCTTTGGTCTATGCGGTTGATTGCCATAATGGGCAATTCCGTCAGTCTGGCGAGCCTTATATCATTCACCCGATTCAAGTGGCAGGAATCCTTGCCAAGCTGAAACTGGATGCTGTGACGGTCGCCTGTGGCTTTTTGCATGATGTCGTGGAAGATACGGATGCGACTTTAGATGATTTAGAGCGCGAATTTGGTCATGATGTGCGCGTGATTGTCGATGGGGTGACCAAGCTCGGGAAGGTCAAGTACAAGTCCCATGAAGAGCAGTTGGCGGAAAACCATCGCAAGATGCTCATGGCCATGTCTCAAGATATCCGTGTCATTTTGGTCAAATTGGCAGACCGCTTGCATAATATGCGTACCCTCAAGCATTTGCGCAAGGATAAACAAGAGCGCATTTCGCGTGAGACCATGGAGATCTATGCACCGCTAGCCCACCGTCTCGGGATTTCCAGCGTCAAGTGGGAGCTTGAGGATTTGTCCTTCCGTTATCTGAATGAAGTCGAATTCTACAAGATTTCGCATATGATGAAGGAAAAACGTCGCGAGCGAGAAGAGTTGGTCGAAGAGGTTGTCCACAAGATTGAGACCTATGCTGGGGAACGCCATCTGCATGGGAAAATTTATGGTCGACCAAAGCATATCTATTCGATCTATCGCAAAATGCAGGATAAAAAGAAACGCTTTGATGAAATCTATGACTTGATTGCCATCCGCTGTATCCTGGATACCCCCAGCGATGTCTATGCTATGCTAGGCTACATCCATGAACTCTGGAAGCCAATGCCGGGCCGTTTTAAGGACTATATTGCCAACCGGAAGGCCAATGGTTATCAGTCTATCCATACGACTGTATACGGCCCTAAGGGACCGATTGAATTCCAGATCCGAACCAAGGAAATGCACGAGGTTGCCGAGTATGGGGTTGCGGCTCACTGGGCCTATAAAAAAGGGATCAAGGGTCAGGTCAACAGCAAGGAATCGGCTATTGGGATGAACTGGATCAAGGAGATGATGGAACTCCAAGACCAGTCAGGCGATGCTAAAGAATTTGTTGAAAATGTAAAAGAAGACATCCTGGCAGAAGAGATTTACGTCTTCACACCAGATGGAACCGTGCGCTCGCTTCCGAAAGATTCTGGGCCGATCGATTTTGCCTATGAAATCCACACCAAGGTTGGGGAAAAAGCGATTGGTGCTAAGGTCAATGGCCGGATGGTGCCCCTCAATACCAAACTTCGGACGGGAGACCAGGTGGAGATTATCACCAATGCCAACTCCTTTGGTCCGAGCCGTGACTGGCTGACACTTGTTAAAACTAGCAAGGCGCGCAACAAGATTCGTCAGTTCTTTAAAAATCAAGACAAGGAATTATCGATTAACCGTGGTCGTGATCTCTTGATGGCCCAATTCCACGAGCATGACTTGGTAGCCAATAAGTTCATGGACAAAAAGCACATGGACAAAGTGCTACAAAAATCAAGTTACAAGACAGAAGAAGCCTTGTTTGCGGCGATTGGTTTTGGAGAGATCGGGGCTATTACCATCTTTAACCGCTTGACGGAGGATGAACGCCGAGAAGAAGAACGGGCTAAGGCACGCGCAGAAGCAGAAGAGCTGGTCAAAGGTGGCGAGGTCAAGGTTGAAAATAAAAAAGACACCTTGAAGGTCCGTCACGAAGGTGGCGTGGTCATCCAAGGCGCTTCTGGGCTCTTGATTCGGATTGCTAAGTGCTGTAACCCAGTTCCAGGCGATGAAATCGTCGGCTACATCACCAAAGGACGCGGTGTTGCGATTCACCGTCAGGACTGTATGAATCTCCGAGCTCAAGACAACTACGAGCAACGCTTGATCGATGTCGAGTGGGAAGATAACAACACGACCAAGGACTACATCGCTCACATCGATATTTACGGACTCAACCGTGCCGGACTTCTGAACGATGTACTCCAAGTCCTCTCCAATACAGCTAAGATGGTCTCAACCGTCAATGCCCAACCAACCAAAGACATGAAATTTGCCAATATCCACATTTCCTTTGGGATTCCAAACTTGTCTATGTTGACAACAGTTGTGGATAAGATTAAGAGTGTGCCGGAGGTGTACTCTGTTAAGCGTACCAACGGCTAATCGGCTGCTCAGTTATCTTTTATTGCTTCGTTAGCTCGCCTCGCCGTACTTAAGTACTGTCTTTGTCTCGCTGCCTCGCACTAAAAGCAACTGAACAGCCTTTACTTTTCAGATAGTATGCCTGCGTCTCACTGCCTTGTCTGATGTCGATTTTCTTTGAAGAAGCTAGGATATGTTCAGAACTCTTTTATTGCTTGGTTAGCTCGTCGCCTGAGATTGATGTTCTTTCAAGGGCGGCAGTGAATGCTCGATAGATTTATAAAATAGGATAGTAAAATGAAATTAGTGATTCAACGGGTCAAGAGTGCCTCGGTTTCCATTGATGGTCAAGTCTACAATGCGATCCAGCAAGGTTTGCTGCTCCTAGTAGGTGTCGGTCCTGAGGATGACCAGAAAGATTTAGATTATGCGGTCCGCAAGGTATCACAGATGCGTATTTTCTCAGATGAGGAAGATAAGATGAATCTTTCAGTCAAAGATATCCAAGGGGAAATTTTGTCGATTTCTCAATTTACCCTCTTTGCGGAGACAAAAAAAGGCAACCGTCCTGCTTTTACAGGGGCTGCTAAGCCAGATATGGCCAGTCAGTTATATGATGCCTTTAATGATCAATTAGAAAAAGAAGTCCCTGTCAAACGAGGGATCTTTGGAGCCGATATGGCGATTGAATTGATCAATGATGGTCCAGTGACGATTTTGCTAGATACAAAAAATCCATAAGTAAGGAAACATGCAGTCGGATTAGACTGCATGTTTTTCGATATAGAGTTGTTGGGCGATCACTTGGTTGATAGAAATTTCTTGTTCATGGATAACTAAGTGATAGAGGCCTGTGTAGTCATCATACCGTTGAAACGCGATAGTATCCCCAATCTGGAGATGGATCTGGTCTAAGAATTTTAGCAATTCATAGGTGTCATGGACCCTTTGCAGAATATACAGACCAGGTTGGGTCGCTTCGCTGAGACGGTCTTGGTAGGCTTCGACAAGCCTTTCGCCTTTCTTTGGAATTGTCCCACCGTGAGGGCAGGTCTTAGGATTTCCAAGCATGTGATCCAGCTGGTCAATGAAATGTTCAGAAACGGTATGCTCGAGAACTTCTGCCTCTTCATGGACTTCTTCAGTTGTATAGTCAAGATTTTCCAGAAGAAATACTTCGATCAAACGGTGCTTGCGGTAGAGATCAGAGACCAACTGCGATCCTAGATCCGTTAGTAGATACCCATGGGTCTTATCTTTTACCAAGAGTCCTTCAGAGACCATACGCTTAATCATCTCTGTCACAGCGGGTGGAGAGACCTGCATGCGACTCGCGATTTCCTTGTTGCTGATTTTTTCTACTTCTGTGCCAATTTCATAAATGCACTTGAGGTAATCTTCTTTGTTTGGTGTCATGCTTTCCTCTTTTCTTCGCTCACTTCTAGTATATCAAAAAAATCTTCAAAAACGCTAGTGGAGTAATGAGAATTGTCTCAAGCTCCAAAAGATGGTAGTATAGAAGCATAGAAAGGACGGCACTATGAACAGACGGGAATTAGTGAGATTAGGCTGGAGAGAGAGTAGTTTAGCCTATCTAGAGAAGCACTTGCAGGGATTGAAAGATCCACAAGCCTACCAAGAACAATACCAGTCTGTCTTTTTCTTTGCCAGTCCTCTGTTTCAAAATATGTGGTTTCAAGAGATCAAAGATCTAACGGAAACGGCTGCCCAAGACTTGCTGAGGGGAGTCATGAAAATTCTTCTTATGCCAAGTGACCTTTCCGGAACTTGTGAAGAAACAGCCTTTCTTCTGAGTAGGATGGCTCCAGATTGTCCGCCAGGTTCCGACTTTTGGAAGGCTTTTTCACACGTCGTGCAGGTGGCCTTTGAAAAGGATCCCTTAGCAGATCAGTCGGGAGATCAGCTCTTGAAACGCCAGGTTCACCAGTTACGCTACCTACTTTCAAGTTACCAAGCCCAATGGGTTCGGACGCATAAGGCCAGAGCTGGACAGACTGACGAGGAGGCCTTACAAGCTTACATACAAAAGGCTAGAGAGGTCACGGTGGATGCTTATGCGGCTGCCCGCCTTCACAATAAGGTCTCCCTAGGGCCAGATGGTCACCTTCATTATCCATCAGGGGCCTCCCAACAAGTCAATTTCAAGGTCTTGTTAAATTTCCATACGGAGTATATTCTCGATCAAGCCGGGCGTTTTCTCAATGAAGTCGATCCAGTAGAAGTTTCTGAAAATGGCATTGTCAATGGGGCTAGTTTTAACTACGGGCTGGCTAGGGGACGGACCCATAAGGACTTAGATATTGACCCCGTCAAAGCTTGGGACCCAGCCTTTCGGAAGCAGGTCCTTTATCGTCAAGGTGTTCGCTATTTAGCCCCTAAAAATGATCGCAGTGTCGAAGGCTACTGGAGTCGAAAAGGAGTCTTTGCACAAGGAGGCAAGAGCTACAAGCAACAAGTGGCACAGCGCGTGCGGAGTTTCCTCAGAGGCATCCCTCGCTTACGCTGGCGTGTCCTCCTACAGAATGGACTCCATCGGATTTTATAGCAATGGAAAAGAGGTCGCAGACCTCTTTTTTCATTTATCCAAGTGCTTTGACGGCTTCGATTGCAGCGTCGTAATTTGGTTCGCTGTTGATATTTTCTAGGTATTCAACGTAAGTAACCTTGTTATCCGCATCTAAGACCAAGACAGCACGCGCAAGTAGGTGCCATTCATTAATCAAGAGGCCGTATGCTTTCCCGAAGGAATGGTCGTAGTAGTCTGAGAGCATGATGGCATTGTCGAGCCCTTCAGCAGCGCACCATTTACCTTGAGCAAAAGGAAGGTCGACAGAGACCGTCAAGACGACAGTGTCTTCCATATCCGATAAGGTTTGGTTGAAGTGACGTGTTTGCATCGAACAGATACCTGTGTCGATGGATGGGATAATGCTGAGGACTTTTTTCTTGCCAGCAAAATCAGCTAAAGATTTCTTCTCAAGAGCTGGAGTGATCAATGAAAAATCATGGGCCATTTCCCCTACTTGAAGTTGAGATCCGGTAAAGGTCACAGGGTTTCCTAAAAATGTTGCCATAAAAAGACTCCTTTTTTGTTTTTATTGTACCGCAATACCGGTGGAGGGGCCACTGATTTGTTTAGAAATCTGAATGGTCTACTGACTCAATCCTTCTGCGATCTTGTCTAAGTTCCACTTCATCATGCTGTAGTAGCTATCACCCTTTTCCCCTTCTTTGGCGATCGAGTCAGTAAAGATTTTTGAAAAGATCGGGATATTGGTATCTTTAGAGACAGTTTTCATAGGACGTTCATCGACACTGGATTCAACAAAGAGAGACGGCACCTTGGTTTGACGCAATTTCTCTACCAGCGTTTTGATTTGTTCGGGTGTCCCTTCTACTTCGGTGTTGATTTCCCAGATATAGGCAGATGGGACGCCGTAGGCTTTGGAGAAGTACTTGAAGCAACCTTCGCTGGTTACGATCATCTTCTTATCTGCTGGGATGTTATTGAATGCTTGCTTGGCTTCTTGGTCGAGCTTACTGAGTTTTTCAGTATAGGCAGCTAGATTTTTTTCGTAGAAGTCCTTATTTTTGGGATCTTTTGCGATCAATTGTTTGGCAATGTTTTTAGCGTAGAGGATCCCGTTTTCGAGATTGAGCCAAGCGTGAGGGTCTTCTTTTCCAGCTTGGTTTTGGCCTTCCAAGTAGATGACGTCGACTCCGTCGCTGGCTGCGAAATAGTCTTTGTTTTCAACTTTATTGGCATTTTTGACCAATTTAGTAAACCAAGCATTGCCACCGGTTTCGAGGTTGATCCCGTTGTAGAAGATGAGGTCTGCTTGCGAAGTCTTTTTGACATCTTCTGGAAGCGGTTCGTATTCGTGAGGATCTTTGCCGACAGGAACGATACTGTGCAGATCGATCTTATCCTCAGCAATATTTTTAGTTATATCTGCAAGGATGGAGTTGGTGGTGACCACTTTTAATTTACTAGAAGCTCCAGAAGAAGAGCCTTTGCTACAGGCCAACAGACCAAATAAGAGCGCCACAAAGAGGGCGAGGACAGAAGCAATTTTTTTCATGTGTTTCTCCTTTAATGAGGCGAAAGAGTGTGCTTGTTCTTTCTCTGCTTAGGAGCGATAAAGAAGCTGATGAGAAAGAAGATGGCAGAAGTGAGGACAATACAAGACCCAACGGCGATGTTGAAACTATAGCCAATAAAGAGTCCCAGGATGGAGGCTAGGGCACCTAATCCGGATGAAAGGAGCATCATGGACCAGAGGTTATTGGTGTAGAGATAGGCCGTCGCAGCGGGTGTGATGAGCATGGCGACGATGAGAATGGTCCCGACACTTTGCATAGCAGTGACAGAAACCAAGGTCAAGAGTACCATGAGGAGGTAGTGATAGGCCTTGACCCGAACACCCATGGATTGGGCAAGAACGGGATCAAAAGAAGTGAGAAGCAAGGGACGAAAGAGCAGGACAATCACCAGTAAGACCGCCACACCAATACCAATGGTCATCCACATATCCTGGTCTTGCACGGCCAAGATATTTCCAAAGAGGATGTGGAAAAGGTCGGTGGAACTTTTAGCGACTCCAATCAAGATGACCCCTAAGGCGAGGAAAGAAGAAAAGGTAATCCCAATCGCAGTGTCGCTCTTGATGATGGAGTTGCTCTTGATATAGGTGATCAGGACAGAAGCTAAAAGACCAAAGACAATGGCGCCAATAAAGAAATTGATGCCCAGGATAAAGGACAGAGCCACCCCTGGAAGGACCGCGTGTGAGATGGCATCTCCCATGAGAGACATGCCTCGTAAAATAATGAAACATCCGACCGCACCAGCAACAATTCCGATGGCGATAGCAGTAATAAAGGCGTTTTGTAGGAAATGAAATTGTTGTAATCCATCGATAAATTCTGTAATCATCCGACTCCACCTCCTATAAAGAGTTCATGACCGTAAGCGGCATGCAGATTCTCCTTGGTAAAGGTCTCCTCTGTTTTTCCAAAAGCAATTAGCTTGCGATGAAGGAGGAGGACTTGGTCAAAGTAAGCTGGGACCTTGCTGAGGTCGTGATGGACGATCAGGATGGTCTTGCCTTCTTTTTTCAAGGTTTTTAGTGTCTGCATAATGATGTCTTCGCTAACGGAGTCAATCCCTGCAAAGGGCTCATCCAAAAAGATGACATCTGCTTCTTGGACCAAGCAGCGGGCGATCAGGACTCGTTGGAATTGCCCTCCTGAAAGTTGGCCAATCTGGCGATCCGCTAGATCAAGAAGATTGACAAGCTTCATCGCATTTTCCACCTTTTGGAGATCTTCTTTGCTTTTTCTCCTGAAGATAGAAAGGTGGGGATAGAGACCCAGTGAGACACATTCCCGCACCGTGATGGGGAAGTGGAAATCAATAGCGGATTTCTGTTCGACGTAGGCCACCCGTTGAAGAACTTGGCTGAGATCTTTTTGATCGAGCTGGACCTTTCCCGCATGAGGGAGAAGTCCTAGCATGGCCTTGATTAGGGTTGATTTTCCAGCCCCATTGGGACCAAGAATGCCTAGGATAGTCGGGCCCTGGATGGTGAGGGAAAGGTCCTCTAGGGCCAGCGTTTGCTGATAAGCAACACGAAGGTTTTCAATTTGAATCATAAGTTTCCTCCTTTGGTATTAATATACATGAATAAAAAAATTAAGTCAAGTTAATTTATAAAATAATTTAACTTAAATCACTTGAAATCATTGAAAAAAGTTCCTATTTTTGATAAGGTTATTACAAAAGAATGAAAGCGAGAAGATCATGGTACGTTTACAAGATGATTTTTATGATTACGTCAATGGGAAATGGGCTGAGACAGCAGTCATTCCTGATGACAAACCATCAACCGGTGGTTTTATGGACTTAGATAGAGACATCGAAAACTTGATGTTGGATATCACTGGAAAATGGCAACGAGGAGAAGAGCTGCCTGAAGACAGCATTCTGCAAAACTTTGTCAAATACCACAAAATGGTGGCAGATTTTGATGCCCGGGAAGCAGCCGGTGTCGCTCCAGCTATGCCCTTGATCAATGAAATCAAGGCTCTGTCTTCTTTTGAAGACTATACCAGCAAGCTGGGAGCATATGAACTAGCTGGCAAACCAAATCTCATGCCTTTTAGCGTGTCGCCAGACTTTATGAATGCCCAAATGAATGTCTTGTGGGGAGAATCTCTTGCTCTTATCTTGCCAGATACGACCTACTATGAAGAAGGCAACGAAAAAGGCCCAGAGTTACTGGCTATCTGGCGTCAGATGATGGAAAAACTCTTGCCAAAATTTGAATTCTCAGAGGCAGAAATCAAGGATATCCTAGATAAGGTTATTGCAGCAGATGCAGAATTGGCTAAGTATGTCTTGTCAAATGAAGAAAAATCTGAATACAACAAACTCTACCATCCCTATGAGTGGGAAGAATTCAAGTCCTTAGTTCCAGAATTACCACTCGACACCTTCTTTGCAGAAGTAATCGGACAAACTCCAGATAAAATCATCGTGCCAGAAGAGCGTTTCTGGAAGGAACTTGCGCCAACATACTACTCGGCAGCCAACTGGGAAACCATTCATGCTAAATTGAAACTCGGTGCAGCTTTAGATTGGACGTCTTTCTTGACGGAAGAAATCCGTGTCTTGTCTGGTGAATATGGACGGATCATCACGGGGATTCCAGAACCTCGTCCAAAAGAAAAAGCAGCTCTGGCCTTGGCAGAAGGACCTTATAGCCAAGCACTTGGACTCTGGTATGCGGGAGAAAAATTCTCACCAGAAGCAAAAGCAGACGTAGAGCATAAAGTAGCGACCATGATTGACGTCTATAAGGAGCGCTTAGAAAAAGCAGACTGGCTCGCTCCTGAAACTCGTGAAAAAGCCATTGTCAAACTCAATGTCATCACACCACATATCGGCTACCCTGAAAAATTACCAGAAACATACGCCAAAAAAATCATCGACGAAAGCAAGACCTTGGTGGAAAATGCTCAAGCCCTTTACGAAATTTCCATTGCCCATACTTGGAGCAAGTGGAACCAACCAGTTGATCGGAGCGAATGGCACATGCCAGCCCATCTGGTCAATGCTTACTATGATCCGCAACAGAACCAAATCGTCTTCCCAGCAGCGATTTTACAAGCACCTTTCTATGACCTTCACCAATCATCATCAGCCAACTACGGTGGAATCGGTGCAGTCATTGCCCATGAAATCTCCCACGCCTTTGACACTAATGGTGCTTCCTTTGATGAAAATGGTAGCTTGAAAGACTGGTGGAAACCAGAAGATTACGAAGCCTTTACCGCTCGGACCCAAAAGGTTGTTGATCAATTTGAAGGCCAAGACTCATACGGTGCTAAGATTAACGGGAAATTGACCGTTTCAGAAAACGTGGCAGACCTCGGAGGGATCGCTGCAGCCCTTGAAGCAGCGAAGAAAGAGGAAGACTTCTCAGCAGAAGAATTCTTCACCAACTTTGCTCGCATCTGGCGCATGAAAGCTCGGACAGAGTACATGCAACTCCTCGCAAGTGTTGATGTCCACGCACCAGGAAAACTCCGTACCAATGTTCAATTACCAAACTTTGACGAATTCTTTGAAACCTTTGATGTCAAAGAAGGAGACGGCATGTGGCGCGCACCAGAGGATCGTGTAATTATTTGGTAGTCTCGACTTCAGTTAAGCAATTGATTGATTTTCTTGATCGCTCGTGAAAAAAACTAAAAATCCCCGAAGCCAAGTTTCAGCTGACTGAAACTAGCTTTGGGGATTTTTGAGTGTATTAGAAATAACAGTGAATGTCATGATCTAAAAAAACTTGCTGGTAGTCATATAAATCTTCTGGATGCAGAGCCTTTATTCCTTCCATTTCATAGCGACGTCCTAAAAGCTTGTATTTGTTTTCTCCAAACTGGTGAAATGGGAGAAGCTGTACTTCATCGATGTTGAGAGAATTAAAAAGAGAAGCAAATTCTTCAGCATCGTTTAAAGAGTCATTGAAATTAGGAATGACTGGAATACGTAAAACGATTGTTTTGTTTTGAGCAAAGGCATAATGAATATTTTTAATAATCAGATGATTGTTGACTCCGACAACCCTCTTATGTTTAAGTGTATTGTAATGTTTAAGGTCTGTATAAATAAAATCGACATACTGAATGAGATCGACAAATTTTTCATGTTCAACAAAAGCTGTCGTTTCGATTGCAGTATGAAGTCCAACTTCTTTCGCAGCTTTTAAGATAGATTTGGCAAATTCAAATTGAGCAAAGATTTCTCCACCAGACAGGGTGAGGCCACCACCAGATTCTTCATAGAAATCAACGTCTTTTAAGACATCGTCTATGATTTCTGTGACTGTTTTTTCTTCTCCCGCGATAGTTTCCTTTTTAGTAACAGCATCTAACATTTTTTCAGGATTTGCACGCTGGGATTCAGGATTGGAGCACCATGGACAACGCAGAGGACATCCTTTTAGAAATACAGTAGTTCGGATGCCAGGGCCATCATGGATACTAAAGTGTTGGATGTTAAAGATAATGCCACGATTCTGTTCCATATTTTGCTCTCCTATCAATCTAGTAAGTCTATTATACATTATTTAAGAAACTAATTCAATTACGAACGAAAGTTTATTTTGTTTTGAATTCACTCGAAAATTTGCTAAAATAGAGAAGAGGTAAAAACAATGCAACGTTTAGATGAAATATTGAAATTAGTATCGGAGTTTGAAAAGATTGATGTTAATAGCTTGTCTGAGAAATTACAAGTCTCTAAAGTGACCATTCGAAAGGATTTGGACAAGCTAGAATCCAAAGGATTATTGCATAGAGAACACGGCTATGCTGTTTTAAATAGTGGAGATGATATCAATGTTCGATTGTCCTTTCAATATGATACCAAGAAAAGAATAGCCAGGGAAGCTGCTAAATTAATTAAGGATAACGACACGGTTTTGATTGAATCGGGCTCTACATGTGCCTTACTAGCGGAAGAAATTTGCCAAACAAAAAAGAATGTTAAGATTGTGACAAATTCTTACTTTATTGCAGATTATATTCAGGAATATGATTCTTGTAAAATCATCCTACTTGGTGGTGAATTTCAAAAAGAATCGAGAGTAACTGTAGGTCCGCTTTTGAAAGAATTAATCCGCTCGTTTAGAGTTCCCTTTGCTTTTGTAGGGGTAGACGGATATGATGACGAGCTTGGTTTTACTGGGAAAGATATGATGAGAAGTGAAGTTGTTCAAGCTATGTCCGATGTTTCTAAAGAAGTGATTGTCTTGACGGATTCAAGTAAATTTGAGAAATGTGGGACTGTCAGACGATTTGCACTTTCACAAGTTTCTAGAGTCATAACGGATAAGAATATATCTCAAGAAGCGAAAGAAAAACTTGAGGATTCGCAAACGATTTTAAACCTAGTATAAGAAGGAGAAGTCAATTGAAAGATGAACGGAAAAAGTTACTTGCTAAATTAGCCTATCTATACTATGTTGAAGACAAAAGTCAATCGCAAATCGCAGCAGAAACTGGAATCTACCGTACAACTGTCAGCAGAATGTTAGCGGAGGCTAAAAAAGAGGGAGTTGTAAAAATTGAAATTGAAAATTTTGATACTCGCCTCTTCCATTTAGAAAATTATATCAAACAAAAATATGGCTTGAAAGCTATCGAGATTATACCAAATCTAGTTGATGAGCCACGAGAAAGCCTTGAAAAGCGGCTAGCGCAAGCAAGTGCTGTCATGCTTCGAAATTTGATTGAAGATGGAATGACAGTTGGTTTTTCATGGGGCAAGTCTCTCAGATTAATGGTGGAACAAGTTGGAACTAAGCGTTTGGATGGTGTTCAATTTTATCCCTTAGCTGGAGGCCCTAGTCATATCCATGCTCGATACCATGTCAATACGCTAATCTACAGTATGGCGAGTAAATTTCATGGGGAATGTCATTTTATAAATGCTAGTGTCATTCAAGAAAATTCTGAGGTGACGGAAGGCATCTTATCTTCTAAGTATTTTGAGGACTTGAAAGCTAGTTGGCGTTGCTTGGATGTTGCGGCTGTGGGGATTGGTGGCTATGCAGATAGCAAGAATCCTCAGTGGTTTGATATGCTGACATCGAATGATTTTAAGAAATTGGAGTCAGAACATGCTGTAGGAGAAGTATGCTGTCGTTTTTTTGATCAAGAAGGTATCCCCGTTTATCCTGAATTACAGGAAAGAACAATATCTATCACATTGGAGGAATTGAGAAAGGTACCAAACACCATCTCTTTGGCTTACGGTGATCAGAAAGCAAAAGCAATTTTATCGGTTTTGAAAGCCAACTATATCAATCATTTAGTCACAGATGAAGCAACGATCTTGAAAGTCTTAGAATTAGATGGTGATCAGCAATTTACTAAAAAATAGGACAGCAGGAATGCGGTCCTTATTTTTTTGAGTCAAAAAGCACAAATGTGCAAAAATTAAAAACAACAATCAAATGTTGCGATTTTTATTGACCGGCAAAAATATAAATGGTATATTGACAATAGAAAAAGCGCTTTCAGTAGATTGACAAAGGAGTGTAATGCACATGGAAATAATTGTTGCAGACCAAATTATTATGGGATTGATTTTAAATGCGGGTGATGCTAAACAGCATATTTACCAAGCTTTATCATATGCTAAGGAGGGCGATTTTACATCTTCTGAAGACGAAATTGCAAAAGCAGATGCAGCATTGCTAGAAGCGCATAACCTGCAAACACAATTTTTAGCCCAGGAAGCAGGTGGGACAAAGACAGATATTACAGCTCTGTTTGTGCACTCACAAGATCACTTAATGACTTCCATCACAGAGATTAACTTGATTAAAGAAATGATTGACTTACGTAAAGAACTTTCAGCGAAACAATAAGGAGGAAAAGAAGATGAAAATTGGATTGTTTTGTGCAGCAGGATTTTCAACAGGAATGTTGGTAAATAATATGAAGGTGGCGGCTAAAGAATTAGGGATTGATGCTGAAATCGATGCCTATTCTCAAGCGAAATTAGCAGATTTTGCCCCAGAAATCGATGTTGCATTGTTGGGCCCTCAAGTAGCTTATACTTTGGATAAATCAAAAGCGATTTGTGAGGCAAACCATATTCCTATTGCTGTCATCCCTATGGCAGATTATGGGATGTTGGATGGTAAGAAAGTACTAAATCTAGCTCTAGAATTGCTAGGAGAAAAATAAGGAGGCTTCCCATGTCTAATTTTAATTCTCAGAAAATTATCGCTCCAATCATGCGTTTTGTAAACATGAAAGGAATTATTGCTCTTAAAGATGGGATGTTAGCGATCCTTCCATTAACGGTAGTTGGTAGTTTGTTTCTGATTATTGGGCAATTACCATTTGAAGGTCTTAACCAGGCTATTGCTAGTGTATTTGGCGATACATGGACAGAGCCATTTATGCAGGTTTATTCAGGAACATTCGCCATCATGGGATTAATTTCTTGCTTCTCCATTGGTTATTCATATGCTAAAAACAGTGGAGTAGAACCCTTGCCAGCAGGAGTTTTGTCCCTATCTTCATTCTTTATCTTGTTAAAATCTTCTTATGTACCAGCTAAGGGAGAACCGATTGGTGATGCCATTGCAAAAGTATGGTTTGGTGGTCAAGGGATTATCGGTGCTATTATTATTGGTCTGGTAGTTGGTGCGATTTATACTGTGTTTATCCAAAGACATATTGTTATTAAAATGCCAGAACAAGTACCTCAAGCCATTGCCAAACAATTTGAAGCGATGATTCCTGCTTTCGTGATTTTCTTACTATCAATGATTGTCTATATCGTATCAAAAGTAGTGACAAGTGGCGGTACCTTCATTGAAATGATTTATGATGTCATTCAGGTTCCTCTACAAGGTCTAACAGGATCCCTTTACGGAGCGATTGGAATTGCCTTCTTTATTTCGTTCTTGTGGTGGTTTGGTGTGCACGGACAATCAGTTGTCAATGGTGTAGTAACAGCCTTACTACTTTCTAACCTGGATGCCAATAAATCAATGTTGGCAGCTGGGAAGCTATCCGTTGAAAATGGTGCTCACATTGTAACTCAACAATTCCTAGATAGTTTCCTTATTTTGTCTGGATCAGGTATAACCTTTGGTTTGGTTGTTGCTATGTTATTTGCTGCTAAGTCAAAACAATATAAGGCACTTGGGAAAGTTGCAGCTTTTCCTGCAATCTTCAATGTTAATGAACCCGTCGTATTTGGCTTCCCAATTGTAATGAACCCAGTGATGTTCCTTCCATTTATTATCGTTCCAATTTTAGCAGCGATAATTGTTTATACTTCAATTGCTATTGGGTTCATGCATCCATTCTCAGGTGTGACCCTTCCTTGGAGTACACCAGCCATTATTTCTGGATTTATGGTTGGAGGTTGGCAAGGTGCTTTCGTTCAAGTGCTGGTTCTCGCAACCTCGACTGTCGTATATTTCCCATTCTTCAAATTCCAAGATAATCTTGCCTATAACAACGAATTACAAGCTGAAAAATAGTGCGTTTATTAGGAGTGCACAGATGTGCGACTAGAATAGAATTTATAGGTATTATCCATAATTCATTGAAATTCGTAAAATTTAATGCTACTATAGTTACGAAAGAAAACAAAATAATTTCAAAAGAAAGGTTTTGAAAAAATGAAACAAGTAGAAGTAGCAAGTACAAGCATTAAAACAGAATATTTTGGAAGCCTCACTGAACGCATGAATAAGTATCGTGAAGATGTCTTAAACAAGAAGCCTTATATCGACGCTGAACGTGCCGTTCTTGCAACTAAGGCATATGATCGTTATAAGGAACAACCAAATGTTCTTAAACGTGCCTATATGTTGAAAGAGATTCTTGAAAATATGACAATCTATATTGAGGATGAATCCATGATTGCTGGAAACCAAGCATCCTCTAATAAAGATGCTCCGATCTTCCCAGAATATACTTTAGAGTTCGTTCTGAAGGAATTGGATCTTTTTGAAAAGCGGGATGGTGACGTCTTCTATATTACGGAAGAAACGAAAGAGCAGCTCCGTAGTATCGCACCGTTCTGGGAAAATAATAACTTACGTGCAAGAGCTGGAGCTCTTCTACCTGAAGAAGTATCTGTCTATATGGAAACAGGATTCTTCGGTATGGAAGGGAAGATGAATTCAGGAGATGCCCACTTAGCAGTCAATTATCAAAAATTATTGCAATATGGCTTGAAAGGTTTTGAAGAAAGAGCCCGCCAAGCTAAAGCAGCCCTAGATCTAACGGATCCAGCTAGCATTGATAAGTACCATTTTTACGATTCTATCTTTATCGTAGTTGATGCTGTTAAGACCTATGCTCAACGATTTGTTGAACTTGCTAAACAACTTGCTGAGACAGCAACTCCTGAACGTAAGAAGGAATTGCTTGAAATTGCAGAGATTTGCTCAAAAGTTCCATACGAGCCTGCAAGTACATTTGCAGAGGCTGTTCAGTCTGTTTGGTTTATCCAATGTATTCTTCAGATTGAATCAAATGGACACTCACTTTCATATGGCCGTTTTGACCAATATATGTATCCATACGTTAAAGCTGATTTGGAAAGTGGACGGGAAACTGAAGAGAGTATTGTTGAACGCTTGACCAACCTTTGGATTAAGACTATTACAATTAACAAAGTACGTAGTCAAGCACATACCTTCTCATCTGCAGGTAGTCCGCTTTATCAAAATGTTACGATTGGTGGTCAAACGCGTGATAAGAAAGACGCTGTTAACCCATTGTCTTATTTAGTGTTGAAGTCTGTTGCTCAAACTCACCTTCCTCAACCAAACTTAACTGTTCGTTACCATGCTGGTTTGGATGCCCGCTTCATGAACGAATGTATTGAAGTTATGAAGCTCGGATTCGGTATGCCTGCTTTCAATAATGATGAGATCATTATTCCATCCTTTATTTCAAAAGGCGTGCTTGAAGAAGATGCTTATGATTACAGTGCAATTGGTTGTGTAGAAACAGCTGTTCCAGGTAAGTGGGGATATCGCTGTACAGGTATGAGTTATATGAACTTCCCTAAAGTTTTGCTCATTACGATGAATGACGGAATCGATCCTGCTTCTGGCAAGCGCTTTGCACCAAGCTTTGGTCATTTTAAAGACATGAAGAGCTTCGATGAATTGCAAACAGCATGGGACAAGACCTTACGCCACTTAACCCGCATGAGTGTGATCGTAGAAAACTCTATCGACCTATCTCTTGAAAGAGAAGTGCCAGATATCCTCTGTTCAGCTTTGACAGATGACTGTATTGGACGTGGAAAACACCTAAAAGAAGGTGGGGCTGTCTACGATTATATTTCTGGTTTACAAGTGGGTATTGCAAACTTATCCGATTCGCTTGCAGCGATCAAGAAACTGGTATTTGAAGAAGGGCGCTTAACACCACAAGAACTATGGCATGCTCTGGAAACCGATTACGAGGGCGAACGTGGAAAAGAAATCCAAGAGATGCTTATCCATGATGCACCGAAGTATGGAAACGATGATGACTATGCAGACAGCTTAGTTCGAGAAGCATACGATATTTATGTGGATGAAATTGCTAAATATCCAAATACTCGCTATGGACGTGGGCCAATCGGTGGTATCCGTTACTCAGGTACATCTTCTATTTCAGCCAATGTAGGACAAGGTCGTGGAACATTAGCTACTCCGGACGGTCGTAATGCTGGAACTCCACTAGCAGAAGGATGCTCTCCATCCCACAATATGGACCAACATGGCCCAACATCTGTTCTAAAATCAGTTTCTAAATTGCCAACAGATGAAATAGTTGGTGGTGTTTTACTGAACCAAAAAGTAAACCCACAAACTTTAGCCAAAGAAGAAGATAAATTAAAACTTATTGCTTTACTCCGTACGTTCTTTAATCGTCTACATGGATACCATATTCAATATAATGTGGTTTCTAGAGAAACGTTATTAGATGCTCAAAAACATCCGGAAAAACACCGTGACTTAATTGTACGTGTTGCAGGCTACTCAGCTTTCTTCAATGTACTATCAAGAGCTACACAAGATGATATTATTGGACGGACAGAGCATACTCTATAGTAAAGAGGTATGTATATGGAATTTATGCTTGATACTTTAAATATAAATGAAATAAAAAAATGGGCTCGAGTGTTACCTCTTGCTGGGGTAACCTCTAACCCAACAATTGCCAAAAAAGAAGGAGAAATCGATTTCTTTAAACGGATTCATGAGGTTCGGGAGATCATTGGTGAAGCTCCTTCTATCCATGTGCAAGTTGTTGCGAAAGATTATGACGGTATTTTAAAAGATGCTGCGAAAATTCGACAAGAATGTGGCGGAAATGTTTTTATTAAAGTTCCGGTTACTCCTGAGGGGTTGGCAGCTATCAAAACATTAAAATCAGAAGGTTATAAAATTACTGCAACCGCAATTTATACTGTATTTCAAGGTCTTTTGGCTATTGAAGCAGGCGCAGATTACCTTGCTCCCTATTATAATCGAATGGAGAACTTGAATATTGATTCAGCACAGGTAATAGCACAATTGGCAGATTCAATCGAAAAAAATCAATCATCAAGCAAAATTCTAGCAGCATCCTTTAAGAATGTCGGTCAAGTCAATCGAGCATTCAAAGAAGGGGCACAAGCCATCACTGCTGGGGCTGATGTCTTTGAAGCGGCTTTTGGAATGCCGTCAATTGAAAAAGCGGTGAATGATTTTGCAAATGATTGGTCAGCTATTCATCATCAGAATATAATTTGATAAAGGAGGAGTATATGAGAAATTTTGCAAGTCCGTCACGTTACATTCAAGGGGAAAATGCCTTATTTGAAAATGCAAAACCTATTTTAGAACTGGGGAGTCATCCTGTATTACTATGCGACTCAGTAGTCTATGAAATCGTAGGAGAACGATTTGAAAAATATCTCCTTCGGTATGGATTTACAGTCTTGCCAGTCTTCTTTAATGGAGAAGCTTCTGATAACGAAATCAATCGTGTGGTTAGTTTGGCAGAAGAAAATGGCTGTGATTTGGTCATTGGACTTGGTGGAGGAAAGACCATCGACAGTGCAAAAGCCATTGCTGATCTTCTAAAATCACCAGTTGTGATTGCTCCGACCATAGCCTCTACAGATGCTCCCGTTTCCGCCTTGTCGGTTATCTATACGGATGAGGGTGCCTTTGAGCGCTATATCTTCTATTCTAAGAACCCAGAATTGGTCTTGGTGGATAGCAAAGTGATCTCTCAAGCACCAAAACGCTTGCTCGCTTCTGGTATCGCAGATGGCCTAGCAACTTGGGTAGAAGCGCGTGCAGTGATGCAAGCGAATGGAAAAACCATGTTGGGTCAACGACAAACCTTAGCGGGTGTCGCCATTGCACAACGTTGTGAAGAAACCTTATTTGCTGATGGACTCCAAGCCATGGCTGCTTGTGAAGCAAAAGTCGTAACCCCTGCTCTTGAAAACATCATTGAAGCCAATACCCTTCTTAGTGGTATTGGGTTTGAAAGTGGTGGGTTAGCAGCTGCCCATGCCATCCATAATGGCTTTACAGCCCTTACTGGGGACATCCACCATTTGACTCACGGTGAAAAAGTAGCCTACGGAACGCTAGTTCAATTGTTCTTAGAAAACCGTCCTAAGGAAGAATTGAATAAATACATTCGTTTCTATCAACAAATCGGTATGCCAACCACTCTGAAAGAAATGCATCTTGAAACTGCAAGTTATGAAGATCTTCTCAAGGTTGGCCAACAGGCCACCATCGAAGGAGAAACCATCCATCAAATGCCATTTGAAGTGAAGGCTTCTGATATTGCTCAAGCCATCGTAGCAGTAGATGCCTACGTTCAAGGTTTGGCCTAAGATGGCTTTGTCGACAAACCAAGAACTCCCATACCTTATGGTAATGGGAGTTCTTTTCCTATTTTCTTCTTTTTGGATCGGTTTGTTTAAAGATCAGGTATAAAATTCCGGCAGGCAAGAAGCAGAAGAGCCACATAACATCGAGTCCCTTGCTTTTACTGCTAGAGGTCGTTGCTTTAGACTCACTGACGGCCACTCCCGGTTTAATGCTTGGAGATACCTGTTGCAAGCCGTTCTGGACGACTAGGCGGTTATTTTCTAGTTTTAGCGCTGGCTTCGTCCCCTTCTTAACGGTCGCATAGAAGTCTTGCTTCAAGTGAATTGTCTTCCCGTCAATGGTATGATCGCCTGCAGAGAGGATTTTTTTATACTGGTAGTCTGCGAACATTTTCTCAGCCAAGGTATTCCCGATTTGATTGCGGTAACTTTCGGCGATCTCGACATCGTAGTTTCCAACCCCCAAAATGACTTCGATAATCCGCTGTTTCCCCCGCTTGGTTGTCGCGGTGTAGTTGTAGTCAGCAGTCGGGCTGGATCCAGTTTTGAGTCCATCTGTTCCTTTAAGGGCGAACTTTCCACCTTCGAGGGAAGTATTGTAGTTATCATAGCTTTGCTCGTAGGGGGTACCTTCCATGATGGTAGTATGAGCTTGCTTGGTGTATTCCAACATTTCTGGCAGGTCGTTTACGATGTGATAAGCCAGAATAGACATGTCCCGCGCTGTAATTTCGTTATTGGCATTGACATCGTAGCGCTGAGGATTGTAGTAGCCCTGAAGGACCGAAATCATCGCCCCATTTGGATTGTGCCATTTGGTATGGCTCATCCCCATTTCTTGTGCGTACTGATTCATTAAGTCCAAAAACTTATCGGGATCATTGTCAGTGACGGCGTTGGCGAGCATAATCACGGCCGCACTAGAAGATGGAACAAAGAGCATCTTGATCAATTCAGATACCTTGTAGTCAACACCAGCTACAATAGGTGAGTTACTTAACAGATTGTTTTCCGAGATGGCTTGGTCTGCCTCTGTTGCTGTGACCACGGTATCATATTTGATCTTGCCTTCCTTAAGGGCCCGAAAGACCACATAGGCACTCATGAGTTTGGCCATGCTTCCGGAGTCCCGGACCGTGTCGATATTGTCTCCGTACAAAATGGCTCCAGTATTGGCGTCGATGACGATGTCAGCCTTAGGCTTGTAAAAATCGTCCAATACCAGTCCAGCATCAGCTGCGATTTTCATGACATCTTCTTGCTGGTAGATGTCATCCGCAAAAGCAGTGGAAATAGGGCCTAATGTCAAGACTCCTACAAGGAGGGACAAGAGGCTGCGTTTTAGTCGTTTGTGTAAATGTCTCACATAATTCATAGATTCCATTATATCATACAGGCCAGGGATTCAACTTGAAAAAATTTTAGAAAAAGTAGAAATTGAAAAAATAAAGGAAAAATAGAATAATTTCGCAGTAAAAGCGTTTACATTTCCCTAGAAAGTGCTATAATTTAAATTGAGTATAACATTTTTTACAATGAGGTGATTTATATGAACAAAGGGAAGGTACTCTTAGCTACCAGCGCTCTGCTTTTATCAGCTGGTGTACTGGCAGCCTGCTCAGGAGGGAAATCTAGTAGCTCTGGTGGTCAGACATTTAGCTATGTCTATACCCAGGATCCGGATACCTTAGACTACTCGATTTCCAATAAAAAATCGACTTCCGAGTTTACAGGAAATGCGATAGATGGCTTGTTGGAAGTGGACAAGTACGGGAACTTGATCCCATCGCTTGCTAAAGACTGGACTGTTTCCAAGGATGGCTTGACCTATACTTATAAACTCCGTAAAGGGGTCAAATGGATGACTTCTGAAGGGGAAGAATATGGAGAAGTCAAAGCCCAAGACTTTGTCACAGGCCTCAAACACGCGGCAGACAAGAAATCACAAGCGATTTACTTGGTCCAAAAATCTGTCAAAGGCTTGGATGATTATGTTTCAGGGAAGACATCTGATTTCTCAACTGTTGGAGTAAAGGCTATTGATGATTATACCGTTCAATATACCTTGAGCCAACCGGAAAGTTTCTGGAATTCTAAGACTACGATGGGGATCTTGATGCCGGTTAACGAAGAGTTCCTGAAATCTAAAGGAGATGACTATGGTCAAGGAACTTCTCCATCTAGTATCCTATACTGCGGTCCTTATTTGATCAAATCTATCACTTCTAAATCTTCTGCGATATTGGAAAAGAACCCAACATACTGGGATGCGGATAATGTTAAGATCAGTAAAGTGAAGCTGACCTATTATGATGGACAAGACTCAGAATCCTTGATTCGTGGGTTTGATAACGGCGACTATACAGTTGCCCGTGTCTTCCCAAATGGTTCCAACTATAAGAGTGTAGAGAAGAAGCATAAGGACGACATTGTCTATACTGACCAAGGTTCCTCTACCTACAACCTTTCCTTCAACATTGACCGTCAGGCCTATGAAATCACAAAGAAGACCACGGATGCTCAAAAGACTTCAACTAAGAAAGCAATCTTAAATAAGGACTTCCGTCAAGCCATTATGTTTGCCTTCAACCGCAAGGCTTATGTAGCGCAAACTAACGGGGAAGCGGGTGCCAATAAGGTGATCCGTAATACCTTTACGCCACCAAACTTTGTCCAAATCGATGGCAAACAATTTGGTGATGCAGTAGAAAAAGACTTGGAAGCTTATGGGGATGAATGGAAAGGGGTCTCTGTCGCAGATGGAAAAGACACCCTCTACAATCCAACCAAGGCCAAAGAAGAGTTTGCCAAAGCCAAGGCAGATTTGCAAGCTCAAGGAGTTGAATTCCCAATTCATTTGGACCTTCCAACTTCTTCAACTTATACAGAAGGGATCAAACAAGCTCAATCCTTTAAACAGTCAGTTGAATCTACACTAGGAGCAGAAAATATTGTCATCGATTTGAATATGATTTCTGAAGATGATCTGCAACGGGTTACCTACTTTGCTGAAAGTGCTTCGCAACAAGACTGGGATTTGAACAATAACTTGGGTTGGGGACCAGACTATACGGACCCATCTTCTTACATCGACATCACTAGTGGTAAATCCGGCGAAAACGCCAATTCTTACTTTGGATTCGATGCTGGTACGGATAATGCAGCCGCAAAAGCAGCTGGTTTTGATGAATATGATCAATTGATCGAAGATGCGCACAATGAAACCAAAGATGTGAACAAGCGTTACGAAAAATATGCTGCCGCTCAAGCTTGGTTGACCGATAGTGCCCTCTTGATTCCGATCCATTCAGATGGAGCTTCTCCAGTCGTTCGTAAGACTGTACCATACTCTGCAGCCTTTGCTTGGACAGGCCACAAGGGTCAAACCTTTAACTATAAGTATTTAGAAGTTCAAGACAAGGTCGTAGCGGCGAAAGACTATGACAAAGCGCGTGAACAATGGAAGAAAGAAAAAGAAGAATCCAATAAAAAAGCGCAAAAAGAACTTGAAAAGCATGTGAAATAGACTTTTCTTAGCGAAAACAGGATGGACAGGTCCCGTATGGGACCTGTCTTTTTCTTTGTCTGAACCTTTAAAAATCGCCTAAAAATGGTATAATAGGAGCATCACGAAAATTGGAGAGACGCTATGAGTTTTTACGATCATAAAGAAATCGAGCCTAAGTGGCAAAAATACTGGGCTGACCATCATACTTTTAAGACAGGAACAGATGCTTCAAAACCTAAGTTTTATGCATTGGACATGTTCCCTTACCCATCTGGAGCGGGTCTGCACGTAGGACACCCAGAAGGATACACAGCGACTGATATCCTCAGCCGTTTCAAACGTGCACAAGGCTACAACGTCCTTCACCCAATGGGCTGGGATGCCTTTGGTTTGCCTGCAGAGCAATACGCTATGGATACAGGGAATGACCCAGCGGAATTCACAGCGGAAAACATTGCTAACTTCAAACGCCAAATCAATGCGCTTGGATTCTCTTACGACTGGGACCGTGAAGTCAACACGACAGATCCAAACTACTACAAATGGACACAATGGATCTTCACTAAGCTTTACGAAAAAGGCTTGGCCTATGAAGCGGAAGTGCCAGTCAACTGGGTGGAAGAATTGGGAACAGCTATCGCCAACGAAGAAGTTCTTCCAGATGGAACATCTGAGCGTGGTGGCTATCCGGTTGTCCGCAAACCAATGCGCCAATGGATGCTTAAAATCACGGCCTATGCGGAACGTTTGTTGGCGGACTTGGATGACCTTGACTGGCCAGAGTCTATCAAGGACATGCAACGCAACTGGATTGGGAAATCAACTGGTGCCAATGTCACCTTTAAAGTAAAAGGAACAGACAAGGAATTCACCGTCTTTACGACACGTCCAGATACTCTTTTTGGTGCGACCTTCACTGTCTTAGCGCCTGAGCATGAACTAGTAGATGCTATCACGACACCTGAACAAGCTGAGGCTGTATCTGACTACAAACACCAAGCTAGCCTTAAATCAGACTTGGCTCGTACAGACCTTGCTAAGGAAAAAACAGGGGTTTGGACTGGTGCTTATGCCGTCAACCCTGTCAATGGTAAAGAAATCCCAATCTGGATTGCGGACTATGTTCTTGCCAGCTACGGAACAGGTGCTGTTATGGCCGTACCTGCCCATGACCAACGTGACTGGGAATTTGCTAAACAGTTTGGTCTTCCAATCGTAGAAGTACTTGAAGGTGGGAACGTTGAAGAGGCTGCCTACACAGAAGATGGACTTCACGTCAACTCTGACTTCTTGAACGGTCTCAACAAAGAAGAAGCGATTGCTAAAATCGTGTCTTGGCTAGAAGAAAAAGGCTTTGGTCAAGAAAAGGTTACCTACCGTCTCCGCGACTGGCTCTTTAGCCGTCAACGTTACTGGGGTGAACCAATCCCAATCATTCATTGGGAAGATGGGACTTCAACAGCTGTGCCAGAAAGTGAACTCCCACTTGTCTTGCCAGTAACCAAGGACATCCGCCCTTCAGGTACTGGTGAAAGCCCATTGGCGAACTTGACAGACTGGCTTGAAGTGACGCGTGAAGATGGTGTCAAAGGTCGTCGTGAAACCAACACTATGCCACAATGGGCCGGTTCAAGCTGGTACTACCTCCGCTATATCGATCCACACAATACTGAGAAATTAGCTGATGAGGACCTCCTCAAACAATGGTTGCCAGTAGATATTTATGTGGGTGGTGCAGAACACGCCGTACTCCATTTGCTTTACGCTCGTTTCTGGCACAAATTCCTCTATGATCTTGGTGTTGTACCTACTAAAGAGCCCTTCCAAAAACTCTTTAACCAAGGAATGATCTTGGGAACTAGCTACCGTGACCACCGTGGAGCTCTTGTGGCGACTGACAAGGTTGAAAAACGTGACGGTTCTTTCTTCCATGTGGAAACAGGAGAAGAGTTGGAGCAAGCGCCAGCTAAGATGTCGAAATCTCTCAAGAACGTGGTCAACCCAGACGATGTGGTGGAACAATACGGTGCGGATACCCTTCGTGTCTATGAAATGTTCATGGGACCACTTGATGCTTCCATCGCTTGGTCTGAAGAAGGTCTGGAAGGAAGCCGTAAATTCCTTGACCGTGTTTACCGTTTGATCACAAGTAAAGAAATCGTTGCGGAAAACAATGGCGCTCTAGACAAAGTTTACAACGAAACTGTTAAGTCTGTCACTGAGCAAATCGAGTCGATGAAATTCAACACAGCCATTGCTCAACTCATGGTCTTTGTCAATGCAGCAAACAAGGAAGACAAACTCTATGTAGACTACGCCAAAGGCTTTATCCAATTGATCGCCCCATTTGCGCCTCACTTGGCAGAAGAACTCTGGCAAACAGTCGCAGCAACCGGTGGGTCTATCTCTTATGTAGCTTGGCCAACATGGGATGAAAGCAAATTGGTTGAAGACGAAATCGAAATCGTCGTTCAAATCAAAGGAAAAGTCCGTGCTAAACTCATGGTCGCTAAAGACCTCTCACGCGAAGAATTGCAAGAAGTTGCTCTCTCTGACGAAAAAGTCAAGGCAGAGATTGATGGCAAAGAAATCGTGAAAGTGATTAGTGTCCCTAATAAACTTGTTAATATTGTTGTGAAATAAATTTAAAAGTCCTTCAGAGTTCAGCTCTGGAGGACTTTTTGTATTGCTATATGCTATAATAGTCCCAACTAAGATAAAAACACAGTTCTGGTTGGTAGTCCAGACGTAGGCAAGCCTATCAGTAACCTTCCTCCTTGGTTGTCC
>JAGZKI010000021.1 GCA_018365265.1 Streptococcus parasanguinis
CTACGCTGATTTCATCAGCTTTTACAGCCCTACTCAACTGTGCGGAGGTGGGACGACGAAATCGAATTCTAACGAATGACCGATTTCTGTCCCACTCTCATAAAAAACTCCCCCAAGTTTCCACTTGAGGAAGTTCTTTTCGAAAAATTAGTCAATGTAGTGTAATTTCCCACGGAAGTCTTCCAAGCTTTGGTAGCCTTTTTCTTCCATGATGGCTTTGAGTTCTGCAGTAATGCGTTCAAAAGCCTCCACTCCTTCTTTATGAAGCGTCGTTCCGATTTGCACCATACTAGCCCCACATAGAATATGTTCAAAGGCATCACGACCGGTCAAGACACCACCTGTCCCCACAATCTGAATTTCTGGATTCAACCGTTGGTAAAAGGCATGGACATTAGCCAGAGCAGTCGGTTTGATGTATTCTCCACCAATCCCACCAAATCCGTTCTTCGGACGAATCACCACGGATTCATCCTCAATGTAGAGACCATTTCCGATCGAGTTGACACAATTGACAAACTTAAGCGGGTACTTGTTAAAGATTGCTGCTGCTTGATCGAAGTGAACAATATCAAAGTAAGGTGGCAATTTAATACCAAGCGGTTTTGTGAAATAGACAAAGACCTCGGACAAAATCCGATCGGTCGTCTCAAAGTCATAAGCAATCTGAGGTTTCCCAGGGACATTGGGACAGGATAGGTTTAACTCTGTCAAACCTCTAAAATCACTGTCTTGCACTTTTTTCAGGATGGTATGGGTCTCTTCGGGAGACATGCCAACAAGAGATAAGAAGAAGGTCCGGTCAGGATCCGTTTCTTGCAACTCCAATAAGTAATTCAAATAATAGTCCAAGCCTTGGTTGGGAAGGCCCATCGAATTGATCGAACCAAGCGGCACATCTTGGTAGCGTGGCTCTGGATTTCCTGCACGGAATTCTAAGGTCGCTGTCTTGGTCACAAAAGTCCCCGCAGCTGAGTTCTTCACTTCTTCCAACTCTTCCTTGGTCATACAGGCCACTCCTGCCGCATTCATCAGGCAGTTGTCAAATTCAAAACCAGCAATTTGCGTTTTTGTCGATACCATCTTGTACTCCTTTTTGAAACACCCCTCAATAGAATCGTTCGGGATGCTCTCTATTTTCTTCTTTCATTATACCATCACTTGGAAGCTTCCGGACAAACAAAGCTAAAAATTCTTCCAAACATTCGGAGTTTCCTAGTCGCGATAAAATTTTCAGAAAATTCAACTTTTTTCTTTACAAGCCAAAAAAAGTCTGCTATAATGATCCATGTAATAAAACGTGACATTGTTTGTCAACTGTCTCAAAGCCACTCCCCTAGCGGGTTTGCTGGTTTTTGTTTCATTCACAAAGGAGAATTAACATGACAACTGCTAAAGAATATATCCAAAGCACCTTCGAAACTGTAAAAGCTCGTAACGGCCATGAAGCTGAATTCCTTCAAGCTGTTGAAGAGTTCCTCAGCACTTTGGAACCTGTTTTTGAAAAACACCCTGAATACATTGAAGAAAACATTTTAGCTCGTATTACAGAACCTGAACGCGTGATTTCCTTCCGTGTTCCTTGGGTTGACCGTGAAGGAAACATCCAAGTAAACCGTGGATACCGTGTTCAATTCAACTCTGCTGTAGGTCCTTACAAAGGTGGTCTTCGTTTCCACCCAACTGTTAACCAAGGGATCTTGAAATTCCTCGGATTCGAACAAATCTTCAAAAACGTTTTGACTGGTCTTCCTATCGGTGGTGGTAAAGGTGGATCTGACTTCGATCCTAAAGGAAAAACTGACGCTGAAGTGATGCGTTTCTGTCAAAGCTTCATGACTGAATTGCAAAAGCACATCGGTCCTTCTCTTGATGTCCCAGCTGGTGATATCGGGGTTGGTGGACGTGAAATCGGATACCTTTACGGTCAATACAAACGCCTTCGCCAATTCGATGCTGGTGTCTTGACTGGTAAACCTCTTGGTTTTGGTGGTAGCTTGATCCGTCCAGAAGCAACTGGTTATGGTTTGGTTTACTATACTGAAGAAATGCTCAAAGCCAACGGTGACAGCTTTGCTGGTAAGAAAGTCGTGATCTCAGGTTCTGGTAACGTTGCCCAATACGCTCTTCAAAAGGCAACTGAACTTGGTGCAACTGTCATCTCTGTCTCTGACTCAAACGGTTACGTGATCGACGAGAACGGTATTGACTTCGACCTTCTTACAGACGTGAAAGAAAAACGTCGTGCACGTTTGACTGAATACGCTGCTGAAAAACCAACTGCTGCATACTACGAAGGTTCTGTATGGACTTACGCTGGTAACTATGACATCGCTCTTCCATGTGCAACTCAAAATGAAATCAATGGCGATGCTGCTAAACGTTTGGTCGCTCAAGGTGTGAAAGTTGTCTCTGAAGGAGCAAACATGCCAAGTAACATCGATGCCATCAACGTATACAAAGAAAATGGTATCCTTTACGGACCTGCTAAAGCTGCCAATGCTGGTGGGGTTGCTGTATCTGCTCTTGAAATGAGCCAAAACAGCCAACGTCTTTCATGGACACGCGAAGAAGTGGATGGACGCTTGAAAGACATCATGACCAACATCTTCAATACTGCTAAAACAACTGCAGAAACCTACGCTCTTGGTAAAGATTACCTTGCGGGTGCCAATATCGCTGCCTTTGAAAATGTCGCAAACGCGATGATTGCACAAGGTCTTGTATAATCAATCGATATTTTTCTTTGAGACCTTCGGGTCAAAGCCTCTCAACTCCTGAAACTTGTGTGTTTCAGGAGTTTTTTGTAGCTGCTGATCTCTTTAAGAACAATTGGTCTCAAGGGAAGAAAGTCATTTTTAAAGAAAGGAATCTTAACCATCATTAGTGATGAGAGATTTGAGCCATCTCTTTTCTGTATCTTTTTCTAAAAAAATTTTATTTTTTTTACTTTATCCCCTTGCATTTTTAATAAATTAGTATTAAACTATAGCAAAAGGAGGTGCGCTTATGTTTCATTTTGCTCAAGACAAGTCAACGACCATTGAATTCCTTAAGTCTGAATTGATGCAACTGCTTTCTGATATGCGTCAGGAGATTGCAGCAAGCCGTCAAGCACAGACTTGTACTGCTTGCCAGCATATCCAACACTGCATTAATAAGATCCAAAGGGCAAAAAGTTCCGTAGCCATAGCCCTTCCGATCGAATCATTGGATCTCGAAATCACTGCCCTATTGCGCAAGCAATTATTGATCTTGCCACCTGAGGCTCGAAAGATTTGGGATCAGATTAAATATTTGGATGACAAATACTGCCACTTAAGATCGTAACATCGATTAAAAAAGCTCAGAAAAATATTTCTGAGCTTTTTTACATGATTCCGTTATTCCCTGTTGGAAGGTTGATTCCTGCTTCCATCAAGGCATCATGATAGAGTTTATAGTATGTATGATAGACAGTCGTCTGGGTTCCATTTTGCGCAGTCATCGCAATACGGAAGGAATAACGACCATTTTTTTCAATCTGTGGGCCTAAAATGGTAGGGCCTGTCAACACTTCTGGGTGTTTGTCTTGTTCAGACTGATTGACCTGAGCGATGACCTGATAGATCTTATCGAGATCGGTATTCGCATCTAGCGGAATATCTACCAGCACGCGCATATCGCCGCGCGAGAGGTTGCTGACGACAGTGATATTGCGGTTTGGGACAAAGTGGAGACTCCCGTCAAAATCACGTACTTGAGTTGTCCGAATTCCCACACTGCTAACGATGCCGGCAATATTAATAGAACCATTGGTAAGTCGGACATTGTCCCCCACATCCAGCTGGCGTTCTAAAAGGATAAAGAAACCATTGACCAAATCGGAAAGGAAGCCCTGGGCTCCCATCCCGATAGCCACCCCAGCAATCCCAGCACCAGCCAATAGACTAGAGACTGGAAGACCCAGGATCGACAAGATCCAGTAGATCAAGATAAAATACAAGCAGTAGTTCAAGAGACTCTCTACTAAACGGAGAATGGTTTTTTTACGGGCTTCATCCTGCACCGTATACTTAAAAGAAGGGGTTAATATCCGCTTGACCAGGCTATGGATGACCTTTTTAGCGATAAAAAATAAGAGAAAGACAAAAATCAGGGAGATGCATTTTGAAATTAGGTCATCAAAAATCTTTGTCCAGTCTATTTTACTGAAATAACGTTGGAAAGCTTGACTCATTTATTCGGGCCTTTCTAACAAAGAATAGTATGATTATATCAAATATTCGGAAATAAGGCTATTTTTTAAAAATTTCATTGCTTTTGCCCCCTAACTATCGTATAATATTCCTTAATTATTTTTTAAGGAGGCCTTACATGATTCATCGACTGATTACCACTTGGAATAGAACCAACCTTATGAAAAGAATCGCAATCGGGATTGTACTTGGAGTTATTCTAGCACTTATCTTCCCGAAAGCAACTGGCATTGGACTCTTAGGCCAGTTCTTTGTTGGGGGTCTCCGTGCCATCGCACCCCTTCTGGTCTTTGCACTCGTCGCAAATGCTCTCTCCCAACACCAAAAAGGGACAGAGACCAATATGAAAAAGGTCATCGTCCTCTATCTCCTAGGAACCTTTGCAGCCGCCTTCGTCGCTGTTTTGGTCAATTACATCTTCCCCATCACCATTACCCTGACTGGAAAGGCCGCTGAAGGATCCTCTCCAAACGGGATTGGCGAAGTGATTAGTAACCTCTTGCTCAAGATCGTCGACAACCCGGTCAACGCCTTGCAGCAAGCCAACTACATTGGAATCCTTTCTTGGGCAACCGTCTTTGGGATTGCCATGAGAGAGGCGAGTGAACATAGTAAAGACCTCCTGCAAACCCTAGCAGATATCACTTCAAAAATTGTCGAGTGGATTATCAACCTAGCTCCATTTGGGATCTTAGGCTTAGTCTTCACGACCATCGCTGGCCAAGGACTCAGTGCCCTTAGTAACTACGGGATTCTCTTGGTAGTATTGGTGGGAACGATGGCTTTTGTAGCCCTGGTCATCAATCCATTGATCGTCTTTTTCATGATCCGCAAGAATCCCTATCCCCTTGTTTTTAAATGCCTCCGTGTCAGTGGGGTAACAGCCTTCTTTACAAGAAGCTCAGCGGCGAACATTCCTGTCAATATGCGCCTTTGTGAAGAGCTGGGACTCAATCCAGATACCTACTCTGTTTCTATCCCTCTTGGATCGACCATTAACATGGCAGGTGCAGCGGTAACCATCAATACCTTAACCCTTGCAGCAGCCAATACTTTAGGGATTCAGGTTGACTTTGGAACAGCGCTTATCCTCAGTGTTGTGGCAGCTATCTCAGCCTGCGGGGCATCCGGAGTTGCGGGAGGATCTCTCCTTCTGATCCCTGTTGCTTGTAGCCTCTTTGGCATTAGCAATGACTTGGCCATGCAAGTCGTCAGTGTCGGCTTTATCATCGGGGTCATTCAAGACTCTTGTGAAACAGCCCTCAACTCATCAACAGATGTACTCTTCACAGCAGTCGCTGAGATGAGTAGCTGGCCAAAAGAAAAACGCTATTAAAAGATCCTATCTCAAATAGGCAATAAAACCCAGACCTCGCGATCTGGGTTTTATTATTTCTTAAAGTAGCGTTTACTTTCTTTGATAATGACTGGGGAGAGGGCCAAGAGCGCAATCAAGTTGGGTAGAGCCATAAGCCCATTGACGATATCTGCAATGACCCAGACCAGATCTAATTTTAGGAAACCACCTAGCCCAACCATTAAGACAAAGAAGGTCCGGTAGAGGTTGATATGTTTGACACCAAATAGGAATTCGAAACACCGTTCTCCGTAGTAAGACCATCCAAGAATGGTCGTTGTCGCAAACAGCACCAAGCACAGCGTTAAGATAATGCCTCCAACTGGGCCAAAGACTCCTGTAAACGTATCCTGGGTCAAGGTACTCGTGCTGCCCTTCGCCATCCACTCACCTGAAACCAAGAGCGAAAGTCCTGTCAAACTACAGATGATAATGGTATCAATAAAGGTTCCTGTCATCGAGATCAAGCCCTGCTCGACAGGTTCATTGGTCTTCGCCGCCGCTGCTGCAATGGGTGCAGATCCGAGACCAGATTCATTGGAGAAAACTCCACGCGCCACCCCTTTTTGGATGGCCATTTTGACCGTTGCTCCTGCAAAACCTCCTATGGCTGCAGTCCCTGTGAAGGCACCTGAAAAGACCGATTTTAAGGCTGGAAGCAATTGATCCAGATGCAAAACAATAATTGCAACCGTCGCAAAGATATAGGCAGCAGCCATAAAAGGAACCACTTTTTCAGAGACTTTGGAAATCCAGTGAATCCCACCAAAGATGATAGTCGAAACCACCAGAGCAATCACTACGCTAGCCACTTCTGGAGCCGTTCCAAAACTCGCTTGGAGGGATCCCGTAATGGAATTGACCTGGGTCATGGTTCCGATCCCAAAGAGAGCCACCAGAACACCTGCAACTGCAAAGAAAATAGCTAGTGGTCGCCACTTCTCCCCCATCCCGTGAAGAATGTAGTACATCGGACCACCCGAGATGTGCCCATTGTCATCCTTAGTCCGATAACGAATGGCTAAGAGCCCTTCTGCATACTTGGTCGCCATTCCAAAGAAGGCCGCCATCCACATCCAAAAGAGGGCACCTGGGCCACCTGTCTGAATCGCTGTCGCTACCCCTACGATATTCCCTGTCCCTACAGTTGCAGCTAGGGCCGTCGCAAGGGCTCCAAAACTCGAGATATCCCCGTGTCCCTCATCTTCTGTAAAGATCAGGCGGAAGGCTTTTGGAAGGTAGCGTATCTGAAGCAAGCCCAAACGAAGGGTCAGGTAGATCCCTGTCCCTACCAAGAGCACCAAAAGTGGGGCGCCCCATACTAAATTATCGAGTTGCTGAAAAAATTGCAATACATGATCCATTCTCTGTCTCCTTTTTATCGACCGCTCGACAGAAATGAGAAAAAGAAAGAGTACATGTCAAACATGTACTCTGGTCCTGCTTAAAATAGGGGACTTCCCCTATTCTTCGCTCTGTCCTTTTACCTGAGAGTTTGAGTAGATGCATCCTCTACCTTGCCCCTTCGGTGCCATTTCTGGTCTCTCCAGAGTTCCGTCCATTCACAGTCACTCACGCTCCTGCAAACTTCATTCGGTCGTATGTAATTTTTTCTATTTTAATCGATTTTCAAAGCTTTGTCAACGATTCATGAAAATATCTTGAAAAATTTATGCAAATGAGCAGTTTTTAATCACTTAAGGAGAAGTGATTGGTCATGAGGTTGCTAGCATCGAGCAAAATCTTGTCCAAGAGTTGATCCGTCGCTTCTTGAATCTGATCACTCATGGCTTGGTTTTCCGCCTCAAAATCGACGGTTTCACCTGCTGCAAGGGCACGATCAACTTTATTGATGCGTGCATGTCCCCAGGCCATTGTCGATTCTTGGTAATCATCTAGATCGCCAACATGGTGGGCATAGTGAGGATCTGCTAGTCCTGCAATAATCCGGTTAGCCCAGTAGAAGGAATCCGTTGTCACCTTAGCCGTCGTATTGGCAAAGTAATCTGGCATTATATTCACTTGGGTAAAGAAAGGAACGGCTGTATTGTATGGCATCGAACCATAAGAAATCCATTGGATGCCTGTCGTTTCTTGTGGTTTATTGGGACGCAATTGCAGAATCGCTGTTTGACTGGTCCGGTTGATCCCGATCGTCCGGAAAGTTCGCTGACTCACCTGATCTCCTTCCGGTCCATAAGGATCGTAGATGGTATCTTGGTAGTGATTGCTCAAGACATATTTAACATCCTCAATCGTCACCTTGCGATAGGGTTTTTGACACCAAGGAATCTCAAAGCTCCGTGGATCCTGCTCAATTTCAGGATTAAGGAAACGCTGGATGGCCCAAGCCCGCGGTGTATTGTAGTGACGGTCCTTGTCTTTTTGGCTACCAAAGGCATAGCGTGGATTAAAACCTTTACCTTTTTGGTCCAGAATCAAATGGTGCTCTGTGGCAAAATTTTCAAGATCTGGGTCACAAAGAAACTCGTCTGGATTTCCAAATTCAAAATAATCACTTCCCAGTTGGTTCGGGTTGGTCACATAGGCATCTTCTGGAATACGGCGCGCCATCCAGTGGTGACCTCCGATGGTTTCCAACCACCAGATTTCATTCACATCTGAAATCGCAATCCCGTTAGATTCATAGGTTCCGTACTCTTCTAAAATCTTTCCGAGACGCAAAACCCCTTCGCGGGCAGTCTTGACATAAGGCAAGACCAAGGTCAGCATGTCTTCCTCACCGATGCCACTCTCTACAAGAGGATTGGCCCCTAGCACACGGCTATTGGTCGTAATGGTCTCTGTCTCACTCATGGCGACATTATAGATATTGATCCCAGCTTCTCCCCAGATCCCGTCTTTAGGAATGGCATCTGGAACCGCCGTATAGCGAACTGGATTATCTGGCAAGTCGATTTCAAAAGATGACAAAATAGACTTGTAATGACGCGGTTGATCTTCTGGTTTGACCACGATCAATTTCTTAGGCGTAAAAACGCCATTTTGAGAATCCTCTGTTCGTGCTACAATGGTCGACCCATCATAGCTAGCATTTTTTCCGACTAGAATCGTTGTACACGAATCTGCACTTTCACGTTTACGCATGGGTATCCTCCCAAATCATTCATTGCCTCTATTATAGCACTTTTAAAAAGAAGGACCTACTGAAAATCCAATTTGAAAACGGATCGTTTTCAATATTTTTCAATCATTTTCATTTTATAAAGTTTTAAAAACCCTAGCTGATAAACAGCTAGGGTTTAGAATGTAGATAAAATTTTTTACTTAAAACAACTTAAGTGATATAGAATAATTAAAACTGATACATACTAATAAGCTCATTCAGACAAATACTGAAACTTTCTGCCGTGAGAAAAGTGCCTGAAACATAATTGTTTCAGGCACTCGGGAGTTTTGAAACCTTAGGTTCAAAACTAAGTCATGGAACTTCTTCGAAGTTCGCTGACGTCCGCACTCACCTAAGGAAAGTTTCTAAGATAACTTTTTCTTCAATCTGAATCTAGCTGATGAACAACTAGAGGTTAACTTAGCCTTTAAACGTGACAATGGTTGCGCCACTTCCACCTGCATTTTGTGGGGCATATTCAAAACTCTTGACATGCTTGTTGCGGCGGAGGTATTTGGTCACCCCTTCACGGATGACCCCTGTCCCGATCCCGTGGATGATATCGACTTGGGCCATATTGTTGAGCAGGGCCTGATCGATAAAGCCATCTAGCTCTTGCATGGCCTCTTCATAGCGTTTCCCACGGAGGTCCAGACGCGCTCTCGGCCCGCTCGTGTTGGAGCGCTTGACGACATTCACCTGGCGTTTCTTAGATTGAGCAGCTTCTTTTTCAACCTTGATAAGGTTGAATTCTTTTTCTTCCAAGGTCATCTTGATCAAGCCGACTTGCGCCTCCCAGCGCCCATCTTTGAGTTGCTTGACTAGGGTTCCGCGTTGACCATAGCTGATAACCAGGATCTCATCTCCTACCTTAGGGGCACGCGCCTTCTTGGCTTTTTTCAAGACCTTATTTTTAGAAAGATCGACGGTCTCAGGAGCTAGTTTTTTCAACTGAGCCTTGGCCTCAATGATCTCATGTGGCTTCAACTGAGATTTGGCGTGAAGACCTTGAAGGATGCGGTCACTCTCTGAAAGTGCCATGTCCACAATTTCCTTGGCTTCTTCTCTTGCCTTATTTAGCTCTGTTTCCCTCTCTCTGGTCAGTTCGTTATAGAGTTTTCGAAGAGCGCGATTGAATTTGAGATTTTCTTGCTCCACTTCTTGAATGGTATCCAAGCGCTTGCGACTCTCTATGGTCTGCGCCTCCAGTTTTTCAATAATCTGATTGACATCATTGTCCGTATTGGTCATCTTCATGGCATCCTGGATAATGGTCTCAGATAAGCCCAAACGACGGGCGATCTCAAAGGCATTGGAGCGACCAGGCACCCCTTGCATGAAGCGATAGGTCGGACGAAGACTCGCTGTGTCAAACTCCATGCTGGCATTTTGCACCCCTGCAGTCTCAATCCCATAGGCCTTGAGCTCTGGATAGTGGGTCGTCGCCATGGTCTTAATGCCACGTAAGCGCAGGTCTTCTAGGATAGCAATAGCAAGACCAGCCCCTTCTTGAGGATCGGTTCCAGCTCCTAACTCATCCAGAAGGATCAAGGAGGCGGTATCCACTTGATTCAAGATAGATACGATATTGGTCATATGACTGGAGAAGGTCGACAAGCTTTGCTCGATCGATTGTTCATCTCCAATATCTGCAAAGACTTGTGAGAAGATGCCCACACGACTACCTGGATCCGCTAGGATGGGAAGACCAGACTGGGCCATAATTTGCGCTAGTCCCAGCGTTTTTAGCATGATGGTTTTCCCCCCTGTATTGGGACCGGTAATCACGATTTCAGTCAAGTCCTCGGTAAAATGCAGGTCATTCGCGACGGCATTTTCAATCAAGGGATGACGTAGTTGCAAAAGCTGAATAGAGCGATTACTGCTAACCTCTGGTACCACTGCCTTGAAATCACGCATAAATCGATACTTGGCCTTGATCAAGTCCAAGTGACCGATAATCCAGGCGTTGTTAGCAATCTCTGCCGCATGGGGGCGCAAGCTGTCAGACAATTCCTCCAGAATCTGAATGATTTCATACCGTTCATCTGCCCGGTGGTTGGCGATTTCTTCATTGAGATTGACCACTGCACGAGGTTCGATATAAACGGTATTCCCACTGGCTGAGATATCGTGGACCACCCCTGCAATCCGGTTGCGATAGGTATTTTTTACCGGTAGAACATTGCGTCCATTCCGGCTAGCAATCACAGCATCCGCCAACATATCGGCCTTGCTTTTCAGCAGATCTTGTAGAATCTCTCTGACCTGGTGTTCACTCTCTTGGATGCGGCGACGAATTTTGGCCAATTTTTCGCTGGCAAAAGACTCGACAAAGCCTCCTTCGTTGATGGCTTGAAGCCCACCTTGTAAGCGGGGCAGATCCACCAAGTTGTCAAAGAGGCGATGGAGCCTTTCCAGACGGACATTTTCCAAGTTGTCGTAGAAATCCTTGAGCTCATGTGTCACCCGAAGGACAGCTTTTAGCGCTAGTAATTCATCGATATTGAGGGCCGCTTCCATCTCCAAACGCTTGGCCACTGGACGGACATCTTGAATGGTCGACACGGCAAAGCGAGGCTCTTCCAAGAGGATCTGCTCCATATCTTCTAGCTCCATAAAAGCCGTTTTGATGGTTTCTTTTTTATCGGTTGGAGTAAGGACTGCTAGCTCCATCTCCCCTTGTTCTGTCTGTAGATAGGGTTCAAAAAGTTGCTTGACCTTGTCAAACTCCAGAATATCTAAGATTTTTTTATTCATGTTTCTCCTACAAAAAAAGTGAGCGTCCTTCCTTGAATCGGACTTGTCTCACTCCTTTCTTCATTTTTGCTCCTTAAGCTCCGATAATCGCAGTCACCCACAAGTTGTGGAACAGGCTGGAACTGATCGGGGTATGAAGGATGATAAAGCGGATCAATCCACTTGCATTTAGTCTATTTTGGATGGAAGCCATGGGAACTGTTGAGAGAATAGTCAAGCCCATCTGGATCACCAAGAGGGTTATCACGACAGCGATCACACCTGCTCCAATTTGATACTTGCGATCCTCCAATTTTTCTGGCTGGGGAACCAAGTGCATAAAGATTCCAATCACGCGGCCGATCAAATAAACCAGCACAAAAATCAACACATAAGCTAACCCTGCATAAAAGATGTCATCTAATTGAAACAGGTAGCGGTTGGCATAAAAATAATTCACCGATTGCTGAGTGGGACTCGAAAAAGGAACCCATAGAGACAAAACCTTAGCCAGTCCCTTGTAGCTACCACCTGCAATCAAGAGGGCCACCAAGGTCACTAGAAAGTAATAGGACTGGAGGATGATGCCTCTTGCATAGCCAATATAAAAGCTCCATGCCAAAATCAATAAGATTAAGAAAGTTAACATGTATCTCCTCTTATTTAGATGATTTATCCTTTAAGTCGTCTAAAGCTTTGCGACGAAAATCATCTAATTCTGTTTCTTTGTCGTCAAACTCAATCTCGCGATTCAGCTGCATAGACAAACTATTTACTGCCAATAAGATAGCGATGGTTTCATCATCGGCCTCTGGCATTTGTTCCTTAATTGCTTGGTATTTTTCTTTCGCAACACGTTCGACTTCTTCCATAAACAAATTATCATGGTTGGTTGTTAAAGTGAGCGCTTTGTTTCCAAATGTAAATTTATATCTATTTAAGCTCGCCATAAAAATCACCTCACGGTATTATACCAAAAAAGGCTAGCTTTGTCAGTAGCAAAGCCCCTCTTCCCAGGGATTTTCCAGTGGATTCTTTCTTTCTTTTTGCTCCCTCTCTCCCTGAATTTGTGGTACAATAGTGGTTATGGAAAGTATGACACTCACTCCAACACAGGAGCAAATCCTTGATTTTGTCCATACCTATCGCAGTTCTCTCACTCAAAGCAAGAACCCTCATATGGATTATTTCTTTCGACTAGAGGGAGCGACCGTTTCGATCTACAAGTCTGGAAAGGTCCTGCTCCAGGGCAATGACATCACTCCTTACCTGGCCTTTTTCGGGCAAGATGCTGGGAACCCTAAGCGTTCTACTTTATCTGCACGACAAGACCTAGCCATGATCGGAACCGATGAGGTCGGAAACGGCTCTTATTTTGGTGGACTCACCGTTGTCGCATCCTTTGTCACACCTGACCAGCACGACTGGCTCAAAAAGCTTGGTGTTGGAGATTCGAAGACCTTGGATGATCGAAAAATTCAGCAATTGGCTCCTCTCCTTGAGGAAAATATCCAGCACCAATCACTCTTATTGTCTCCAAAGAAGTACAATGAAGTGATCGCTTCTGGTTACAATGCTGTTTCGGTCAAAGTAGCCCTGCACAATCAGGCCATCTACCTTCTGTTAAATAAAGGAGTCCAAGCAGAGCGAATTGTGATCGATGCCTTTACGACGGCTAAAAACTACCAAAAATACGTAAAAGCTGAAAAAAATCAGGTCACGCAAGCCATTGAGTTGGAAGAAAAAGCCGAAAGCAAGTATCTAGCTGTGGCAGTTAGCTCCATCATCGCCCGCAATCTCTTCCTTCAAAATCTGGAAGATCTGGGCAAGGAACTGGGTTTTAATCTCCCTAGTGGAGCAGGGGCTAAATCAGACCAAGTGGCTGCTAAATTGCTCCAGACCTACGGGATGAAAGCTCTGGATTATTGTGCCAAACTCCATTTTAAAAACACAGAAAAAGCAAAGAAATTACTAGAAAGATAAGTCATGTCAAAAAGAAGTTCAAAACATACATCGAGCTCACCTGTGGTGAGATTCCTTAAAGAATGGGGCCTCTTCAGTATCATTGTTGGTCTCATCATCGCCTCTCGCATTTACCTCTGGGCTCCGGTCAAGGTAGATGGCCATTCGATGGATCCGACTCTGGCCGATAGCGAGTACCTCCTTGTGGTCAACCACCTCTCGATTGATCGTTTCGACATTGTCGTTGCCAGTGAAAAAGATGACGATGGCAAAACCAAGGACATCGTCAAGCGGGTCATCGGTCTTCCTGGGGATACTATCCAGTACGACAACGATACCCTCTACATCAATGGGAAAAAGACCAATGAGCCCTATTTGAAAGACTACATTGCTCGTTTCAAAAAAGATAAATTGCAATCGACTTACACTGGAAAAGGCTTTGAAGAAAACGGAGAACTCTTCCGTCAATTGGCCAATACAGCTCAAGCTTTTACTGTAGACAAGGATGGCAATCCTAAATTTACCTTGAAGTTGCTTGACGATGAATATCTCTTACTTGGAGATGACCGGATCGTTTCAAAAGATAGCCGTCAGGTCGGAGCTTTCAAGAAAGAACAAATCAAAGGGCAAGCCGTCTTTAGACTATGGCCTATCTACCCTTTCAAAACTTATTAGTTTAGATCAACAGACTGAGGCTGAGACAAGTATGTCCCAGCCTTGCTTTATAAAAAGGAAAGAAATGATGGAATATTATTTTTCTGGTACTATTGAGCGCATTATTTTTGAAAATCCTAGCAGTTTTTTTCGAATCCTCTTGCTCGACATTAGCGATACCGATGCCGAAGACTTTGATGATTTTGAGATTATTGTGACGGGCACTATGGCAGATATCATGGAAGGCGAAGACTACACCTTCTGGGGAGAGCTGGTCCATCATCCTAAATACGGAGAACAGCTCAAAATCAGTCGCTATGAACGGGCCAAACCCTCTAGCAAGGGCTTGGTAAAATATTTTTCCAGCGATCACTTCAAAGGGATCGGTCTCAAAACGGCTCAAAAAATCGTGGACCTCTATGGGGACGATACCATTGACAAAATTCTGGAGGCCCCTGAAAAATTAGAAGAAATCACAGGTCTCTCCAAGAAAAACCGCCTGGCTTTTGTGGATAAACTCCGTCAGAATTACGGAACGGAGCGCATTCTCGCCCAACTAGCCAATTATGGCATTCCCAATAAACTAGCCTTTCAGATCCAGGATTTCTACAAGGAAGAAACCCTCCAGATCGTGGAGCAACAGCCCTATCGATTGGTGGAAGATATCCAAGGCTTGGGTTTTAAAATCGCGGACCAACTAGCAGAAGAATTGGGCATTGCAAGTGATGCCCCCGAGCGTTTCCGCGCGGGTCTGATTCACAGCCTCTTTAGCTACTCTATCGAGACTGGGAATACCTATATTGAAGCCAAGGACCTCCTGCGCTATAGCATTGACCTTTTGGAATCAGCGCGTCCAGTAGAATTGGATCCCTCCACTGTCGCCCAAGAATTAGGCCACCTTATCGAGGAAGACAAGGTCCAAAACGTGGATACAAAGATCTTTGACAATAGCCTTTTCTTTGCGGAAGAAGGAATTCGCAGTCATATTGGTCGATTGCTGGAGAAAGGAAAGCAGACTTCATTTGACCCGGAGAAAATCAACCAGGCAATTAAAGAGGTTGAAAAAGATCTGGGGATTCACTACGATGCGATTCAAAAAGAGGCGATTCACCAGGCGATTCAAAACAAGGTCTTTATCCTCACTGGGGGACCGGGAACAGGAAAAACCACCGTTATCAATGGGATGATCAGTGTCTATGCCCAACTCCACCAGTTGGATCTTCGGAAGAAACAAGATCTGCCGATCCTGCTGGCTGCCCCAACGGGACGAGCAGCCCGGCGCATGAATGAGCTGACAGGACTTCCGAGTGCCACCATCCACCGCCATTTGGGAATGACAGGAGATGATGATACCAGCCACTTAGAGGACTATCTAGATGCAGATTTTATCATTGTGGACGAGTTTTCCATGGTCGATACCTGGCTGGCTAATCAATTAGTCAGCAACATCGCAACCGATACCAAACTCTTGATTGTGGGAGATGCTGACCAATTACCATCCGTCAGTCCTGGACAGGTTCTAGCGGATCTCTTGCAGATCCCAAGCATCCCTCAGACCAAACTCGAACATATTTTCCGTCAGAGTGAAGATTCGACCATTGTCTCACTTGCAGGAGACATTCGCCAGGGCAAGCTTCCTCAAGATTTCACAGAACGAAAAGCTGACCGCTCTTATTTCGAAGCCGGAAGCGAACACATCCCTAAGATGATTGAACAGATCACTTCTGCTGCCCTTCGCAGTCAGATCCCTGCACGAGACATCCAAGTCTTGGCCCCGATGTACAAGGGCCAGGCCGGCATTGACAATATCAATACGCTCATGCAAGACCTTCTCAATCCAGCTGTCAAAGACCAGGTCGTCTTTGACTCGCCGGACTGCCAATACCGCGATGGAGACAAGGTCATCCATCTGGTCAATGATGCAGAAAGCAATGTCTTTAATGGAGATATTGGCTACATTACCGATCTTCTCCCAGGAAAATATACAGAATCCAAGCAAGATGAATTGACCATCCAATTTGATGGCAATGAAATCGTCTACCCGCGCAATGAATGGTACAAGATTCGCTTAGCCTATGCGATGAGCATTCACAAATCGCAAGGAAGTGAGTTTCCGGTAGTGATTTTACCCATTACCAATCAAAGCCACCGGATGTTGCAGCGTAATTTGATCTATACTGCCATCACGCGCTCCAAGAGCAAACTGATCCTCTTAGGAGAATACAGCGCCTTTGATTACGCCACTAAAAATACCGGTACTGCGCGCAAGACCTACTTGGTGGAGCGCTTCAAGGACCTGGACGGAGGCGAGGCGACCAAAGACTCTTCTTCATCCGTTGCCACCGCTTCTGCTACAGTCGAATCCGCACGAAGCAAGGAAGAAACTGTTGAAAGGAAGACTGAGCCTGATGAACCGACTGTCTATCGGCTGACAGAAGACAATCTCCACACCATCTCTCCTATGATCGGACTGACTGAAGAAGAGATTGCAGCCTTTTTTGACATCAAAAAATACGACTAGTGAACAGACTAGTCGTTTTCTTTTTCTTCCACCAAAGGCAACTCGGTATGATCGATGAAATTGGTCATGGTGACACCCAAGAGGCGGATTCCAGTATTTGTCGATTCGATTTCTTGAAAAATTTGGCGAGCGGAACGATTGATCCGCTCAGCCTCTCGTGTTGGCTCCGTCAATGTCATTCGCTTGGTCAGGGTGGTGAAGTCTCCATAGCGCACTTTTAAGACCAAGGTCTTTCCTTGCTTGCCGTGTTTTTCCAGCGATTGGGCCACCTTACTGGACAGATTGGCAATTTCTTCTACAATATCATCCTCAGCATAGAGGAGCTTGCGGTAGGTCCGCTCTTTTCCGATCGACTTGCGGATACGATGGCTCTTGACAGGGCTATTGTGAATCCCTCGCGCCTTACGAAAGAGATCATAGCCAAAGCGCCCAAATCGATCGATCAAGGTCATCTCCGGGATAGCTAAAAGATCCGCGCCAGTATAGACCCCCATCTCATGCAGGCGCTCCACTGTCTTCTTTCCTACCCCGTGAAATTTGGCAATGTCCATCTGGCTCAGGAAATCCTCAGCGTCCTCCGGCAAGACCACCGTTAGGCCACGGGGTTTTTGGTAGTCACTTGCCATCTTGGCCAAAAACTTATTATAAGAGACACCTGCTGAAGCTGTGAGATGCAGCTCTTCCCAGATCTCATGCTGAATCAAGCGAGCGATTTTGACAGCTGATTTGCTCTGGATTTTATTTTCCGTCACATCTAGATAGGCTTCGTCAATACTCATGGGCTCAATCAGATCTGTATAGCGCTTGAAAATCTCACGAACCTGCTCGCCCACTTCTCGGTATTTCTCATAATTTCCAGAGATAAAAATCGCTTGGGGACAAAGCTCCAGCGCTTCCTTGGAACTCATAGCCGAATGAATCCCATATTTCCGTGCTTCATAGTTACAGGTCGAGACCACACCTCTCCCACCTGACTGACGAGGGTCCTGACCAATTACGACAGGCTTCCCCTTCAAACTAGGGTTATCTCTTTCTTCGACGGCAGCAAAAAATGCATCCATATCAATATGAATAATCTTGCGACTTGTATCATTCACCAATGGAAATATCAGCATTTTTCACCCTCCTTTTTTCTATTATAAGAAGAAAATTTTAGAATTGCAAAAATCGGCCCTTCCTAAAAACATGAAAATTGATGGAAATTCGTGCTCATTTTCAAAAATGTAGTACAGTATCGCAGAAGAGTTGAAACTGTATTATAAAAGAATCTGCTATTTTTCGCAATTTGTCTTTGTGTAACCGGTTTCTGTATGGTATACTACTATTGTAAGTGCAACAGATATAGTTGCTAGAAAGACAATAGAGGAAAATAAAAATGGTTGTTAAAACAGTCGTTGAAGCACAAGATATTTTTGACAAAGCCTGGGAAGGCTTCAAAGGTGAAGATTGGAAAGAAAAAGCAAGCGTTTCTCGCTTCGTTCAAGCTAACTACACACCTTATGATGGAGATGAAAGCTTCCTAGCTGGTCCAACTGAACGTTCTCTTCACATCAAGAAGATTGTTGAAGAAACAAAAGCTCATTACGAAGAAACTCGTTTCCCATATGATAACCGTCCAACATCTATCGCTGATATCGCAGCTGGATATATCGACAAAGAAAACGAAGTCATCTTCGGTATCCAAAATGATGAATTGTTCAAATTGAACTTCATGCCAAAAGGTGGTATCCGTATGGCGGAAACTACTTTGAAAGAAAATGGATACGAACCAGATCCAGCAGTTCATGAAATCTTCACAAAATACGTTACAACTGTAAACGACGGTATCTTCCGCGCTTACACTTCTAACATCCGTCGCGCTCGTCACGCTCACACTGTAACTGGTCTTCCAGATGCATACTCTCGTGGACGTATCATCGGGGTTTATGCACGTTTGGCTCTTTACGGTGCTGACTACTTGATGGCTGAAAAAGCAAACGACTGGAACTCTATTACTGAAATCGATGAAGAATCAATCCGTCTTCGTGAAGAAGTAAACCTTCAATACCAAGCACTTCAAGAAGTTGTTAAATTGGGTGACCTTTATGGTGTAGACGTACGTCGTCCTGCCTTCGATACAAAAGAAGCGATCCAATGGACAAACATCGCCTTCATGGCTGTCTGCCGTGTGATCAACGGTGCTGCTACTTCTCTTGGACGTGTGCCAATCGTTTTGGATATCTACGCTGAACGTGACTTGGCTCGTGGTACTTACACTGAATCAGAAATCCAAGAATTTGTTGATGATTTCGTTATGAAATTGCGTACTGTTAAATTTGCTCGTACAAAAGCTTACGACGAATTGTACTCAGGTGACCCAACCTTCATCACAACATCAATGGCTGGTATGGGTAACGACGGTCGTCACCGTGTTACTAAGATGGACTACCGTTTCTTGAACACTTTGGACAACATCGGTAACTCTCCAGAACCAAACTTGACAGTTCTTTGGACTGACAAATTGCCATACAACTTCCGTCGCTACTGTATGCACATGAGCCATAAACACTCTTCTATCCAATACGAAGGTGTAACAACAATGGCTAAAGACGGATACGGTGAAATGAGCTGTATCTCATGTTGTGTATCTCCACTTGACCCAGAAAACGAAGAACAACGCCACAACATCCAATACTTCGGTGCTCGTGTTAACGTTCTTAAAGCTCTTCTTACTGGTTTGAACGGTGGTTACGACGATGTTCATAAAGACTATAAAGTATTTGACATCGATCCAATCCGTGACGAAGTTCTTGAATTCGAATCTGTTAAAGCAAACTTCGAAAAATCTCTTGACTGGTTGACAGACACTTACGTAGATGCTTTGAACATCATCCACTACATGACTGATAAGTACAACTACGAAGCTGTTCAAATGGCCTTCTTGCCAACTCACCAACGCGCTAACATGGGATTCGGTATCTGTGGATTCGCTAACACTGTTGATACTTTGTCAGCAATCAAATACGCTACTGTTAAACCAATCCGTGACGAAGATGGCTACATCTACGATTACGAAACAATCGGTGAATACCCACGTTGGGGTGAAGATGACCCACGTTCTAACGAATTGGCAGAATGGTTGATCGAAGCTTACACTACTCGTCTTCGCAGCCACAAACTTTACAAGAACGCTGAAGCAACTGTTTCACTTCTTACCATCACTTCTAACGTTGCTTACTCTAAACAAACTGGTAACTCACCAGTCCATAAAGGGGTATACCTCAACGAAGATGGTTCTGTGAACTTGTCTAAATTGGAATTCTTCTCACCAGGTGCTAACCCATCTAACAAAGCTAAAGGTGGATGGTTGCAAAACTTGAACTCACTTGCTAGCCTTGACTTTGGTTACGCAGCTGATGGTATCTCACTCACTACTCAAGTATCACCACGTGCTCTTGGTAAAACTCGTGACGAACAAGTTGATAACTTGGTAACCATCCTTGATGGATACTTCGAAAACGGTGGACAACACTGTAACTTGAACGTTATGGACTTGAACGATGTTTACGAAAAGATCATGTCAGGTGAAGACGTTATCGTTCGTATCTCTGGATACTGTGTAAACACTAAATACCTCACTCCAGAACAAAAAACTGAATTGACACAACGTGTCTTCCACGAAGTTCTTTCAATGGATGATGCCTTGAACTAAGATTCAAATAGGTCTTAAAAACCAGTCGGAAACGGCTGGTTTTTTCATCCCCATCGAAAGAGTATTCTGAATTTTGAAAGAGTTTAAGAGCCTACTATATAGAGTTTGACAGCGCTTTCTCCAAGTGTTATAGTAGAGCTGTAAATAATATAGAAGGGGTGATCCTATGTTTTTAACATTTATTTTCGCTATTATTTGGCTCTTTATCCTGATTGCACTGATCTTTTTAGCAACCCTTCTCGTCCAGGACAGCACCGTGCAGCACCACCACCCGAGTTAGCGAATGATAAGCCTAAACAATAGCTATTCTAAACGAATTCAGAAAGGATAAGAAACAAACTAGAATTGTCAGATTTTAGTTCTGTCTCTCGTCCTTTTTTGCTATAATAGAAACAGATTATTTAGTAAGAAGGAAATTATGGAAGAGTCAAAACAGATCAACCAAGTGATCGACGTCCTGATGTTAGCTGGAACCCTCCTGATCGAGAGCGGTTCTGAGATTCACCGGGTCGAAGATACCATGATCCGGATCGCCCATTCACAGGGAATCGTCGATTGCAATGTTTTAGCGATGCCAGTCGCTATTTTCTTTTCAATTGAGAATGCTAATGTCACGCGCATGAAACGGATCTTGCGGACTAATTACAATATTGAAAAGGTCTGTGATGTCAATCAGATCTCTCGTCAACTTGTCTCTGGAGAGATCGATCTCGAGCAAGCCTACCAGTCCCTGAGCGAGTTGAAAATGAAGCGCGTTCCTTATACCAATCTCCAGTTGACCATTGCGGCAACCCTCAGTGCACCTTTCTTCTCCATCATGTTTGGAGGAAATTTCTATGATGCGATTGGAGCGGGTATTGCGACTGTCTTTGCCTTTGCTTTTTCTCTTGTCGTTGAGAAATACGTTCGCATTCCTTTTGTCACTGCCTTTGCAGCCGCCTTTGTCTTTGGTTTTTTGGCCCATATCTGGACGCGCTATAGTGGTTTTTCTTCCAATACCGATCTCATTATCGCAGGCTGTGTCATGCCTTTCGTTCCTGGAATCGCCATGACCAATGCCGTCAGAGATCTGATGAATTACCACCTCAACTCTGGGATGAGCAAACTCTTTGAGACTCTCCTCATTACTCTTGCACTTGGTGCCGGTACAACCGTTGCCCTCGTCCTTATGAAATAAAATAATGAACCTAACTGAATTTTTAATCCAAGCGGTGGCCAGTTTGATTGCCATCATCACCTTTTTAATTGTCCTCAATGTGCAACGCTCCATGTTGATTCCTGGAGGAATCCTCGGTATGGGCATCTGGCTACTTTACTACATCCTGAAAGGGCCTACCAATGTCATCGTTGCAACCTTTATCGCAGCCATTGTCGGCTCCTGTATCAGTCAGATTTTAAGTATCATTCTCAAGACGCCTGTTGTGGTCTTTATGTTGTCCATTCTCGCGCCATTGGTTCCTGGATATATTTCCTATCGGACTACTTCCTTCTTTGTCAGTGGCCAATATCGCCAAGCAGTGACCAGCGTGACCCTGGTGGTTATTCTAGCCTTGGTGATCTCGATCGGAATGGCTAGCGGCTCTGTTGTCTTGAAACTCTACCATTCTTACCAACGCCATCAAAAAAGAAAAATGACCAATGCCAACTAGCATTGGTTGTTCAATTTTTATGAGTGTCATCGCTTGCATTTTCCACATAAAAGAATACAATAAAAGTGAAAAAACAAATCCTTTAAAGTATGCGAGGTGATGTATGATGCTAAACAAGTATATCAAGTATCTTCCTTGGATGATCCTAGGAGCCCTCCCCTCCTATCAATCAGCAACTATCTATGCCCGTAATTCATTTGACTTGTTCTATCTGACCTTGAACTTTCTGATTGTGTACATCGCTTTAATCGTCTTCTACGAAAATGTTCTAAGAGACAAATGCAAAGAACTCTTCATACGAATCATGAGCAATCCTAAAAAAGATAAGCAAGGATAAGAATTGAAAAGCCATCTGAGGATGGCTTTTTCTTATAGATTCTCTATTTTTCTTTGAAACATTGCAAAATCGGTCCCGAGAATGATTTCCTTGCTGATCTAGCTTTTTCAAGGGAGTTTTACCCTTAAATATGGTAAAATAGTAACGAAATATACTAGTAGATATCAAATAAAAAAGAGGTTAAGAATGACAATTGGGATTGATAAGATTGGTTTTGCGACGAGTCCTTATGTCTTGCGTTTAGAAGATTTGGCTGCTGCTCGTAATACTGATCCCGAAAAACTGAGCAAGGGTCTTCTCTTAAAAAAACAAAGTGTTGCACCGATCACAGAAGACATCGTCACATTGGCTGCTACTGCAGCAGATGATATTTTAACAGACGAAGATAAAGAAGCGATCGACATGGTGATTCTTGCGACAGAATCTGGAATTGACCAGAGTAAGGCTGCTGCTGTGTTTGTCCATGGCTTACTAGATATCCAGCCTTTCGCCCGCTCTTTTGAGATGAAGGAAGCCTGCTATGCTGCAACTGCTGCCTTGGATTATGCCAAACTCCATGTTGAAAAATTCCCACAGAGTAAAGTTTTGGTCATTGCCAGTGACATTGCTAAATACGGAATTGGAACTCCTGGAGAACCAACACAGGGTGCTGGAGCGGTTGCTATGCTTATCAGCCAAAATCCTCGTATTCTATCTTTTAACGATGACAATGTTGCCCAAACACGCGATGTCATGGATTTTTGGCGTCCAAATTACGCGACAACTCCCTTCGTGAATGGGATTTATTCAACGCAACAATATCTAGATTCTCTGAAAACAACCTGGACGGAATACCAGAAACGGACTGGCCTTACCTTGACAGACTTTGCGGCTGTCTGTTTCCACTTGCCTTATCCGAAATTAGCTCTCAAGGGCTTGAAAAAAATCCTGGATAAGTCAGTATCAGAAGAGAAAAAAGACCAATTACAATACAACTTTGATCAATCGATTCTATACAGCCAACGCGTGGGAAATATCTACACTGGATCTCTTTTCCTAGGCTTGCTGTCACTACTGGAAAATGACCCCCAACTCAAAGCTGGGGACCGAATCGCCCTCTTTAGCTATGGAAGTGGAGCGGTTTCTGAGATCTTTAGTGCCAATCTCGTTCCTGGTTTTGAGCAACTCTTAGATCACAAACGCATGGAAAAACTGGACCAACGTACGGTTCTTAGTGTTGCTGACTACGAACGACTCTTTTATGAGGAAGTAGATCTAGATCCTAGTGGCAATCAAGTGTTTGAGCCTGCTACGCATCAAACTTTTGCGTTGACAGAGATCAAGGAACACCAACGCACTTACCAGAAAGTAGAAAAATAATGGCACGATTACCAGGTTTTGCAAAACTTTCTCCCACAGAACGCATAGAGGCCTTACTGAAGGAAGGCCTCTTAACTTGGGATGAAGCACAGATCTTAAAAGAACAAAAGGGACTTCCCCTTTCTATTGCAGATCAATTGACGGAAAATGTCTTGTCGACTTTTGACTTACCTTTTAGCCTTGCTCCTTATTTCCTGATCAATGGTCGTGACTATGTCCTTCCCATGGTCACAGAAGAGCCTTCCGTGGTCGCGGCTGCCAGCTTTGCAGCCAAGCTCATCCAACGTTCGGGTGGTTTCACCACCCAAGTTCACCAACGTCAAATGATCGGTGAGATTGCTCTGACAGATGTTAAGGATGTGGAAATGGCTAACAAGCGCATCCTAGAAGACAAGGAAACTCTTCTTCAGCTGGCTAATGAAGCCTATCCTTCTATCGTCAAGCGCGGAGGCGGAGCGAGGGATCTTTGGGTTGAAAACAAGGGGGACTTTCTCATTGTCTACTTGGCTGTCGATCCTAAAGAGGCCATGGGGGCCAATATGCTCAACACGATGCTGGAAGCGCTGACCGATCGCATCCAAGAACTCTCTAGTGGTCAGGCCTTAATGGCGATTTTATCCAACTTGGCCACGCGCTCTTTGGTGAGTGCACGGTGCACTATCGATTTTAAAGCACTGAGTCGAAATCCTGAGGAAGCCATTGAGATTGCTCACCGGATGGAGCTAGCTAGCCAACTGGCTCAAGTGGATCCTTACCGTGCAGCCACTCATAACAAGGGGATTTTTAATGGGATTGATGCTCTTGTTCTCGCGACAGGTAATGACTGGCGGGCCATCGAAGCAGGAGGCCATGCCTATGCTGCACAAAGTGGCCGATACAAGGGCTTGAGCCAATGGAAAAATCAGCCAGAAGAGAAAAAACTCTATGGTGAGATCACCTTGCCAATGCCAGTTGCAACAAAAGGAGGCTCCATTGGCCTCAACCCTACGGTTCAAGTCAGCCACCGTTTACTAGGAGAACCTTCTGCTATCGAATTAGCCGGTATCATCGCGTCACTCGGTTTAGCGCAGAATTTCGCCGCCTTGAAAGCCCTCGTGACTACAGGGATCCAAGCAGGACACATGAAGCTCCAAGCACGCTCTCTAGCCCTGCTAGCAGGAGCCAAGGAAGAGGAAGTTCCCCGTCTGGTCAGCCAACTCCTTGAAAACAAACCCTTCAATTTAGAAAAAGCACAAACACTCTTACAAGAATTGAGAAAATGAAAGAACTAAGACGCACGTCTTAGTTCTTTTGTGTTTGAAAAATTTGCCTTATTGTTTTAAAAATGGCAAATCGGGCTCTTTCTTGGTATAGAGCACCACTTCGATAAAGGTCCCTACTTGGACGGCAAAGAGCAGTCCGACGAGAAGATTAATCCGATGGTCTGTTTCATAAAACGGAGAATTCCATAAGAAGTGATTGGCTACTGTCGAGACAACACACCAGAGTCCAAAGAGTTTTTCCTTTTGCTGGGTCACTTGAGACAACAAGAGGAAGACACCAACGGATACAACCGCTGTATAGAGGGCGTGTGAAGCTAACCCACCAGAAATACGATTAATGGCCTCAGTAACGGCGGCTAATTGGCTCGTTTTTGTTTGGCGGGCAACGTACCCTAAGTCCTCAATGATTTGAAAACCAAAGCCAGAGCCCAAACCGGCAATTAGAATCGATTTTAGATCTTTTTTGCCAACCATCAAAACTACCCAAAAGGCAACTAGAGCCTTAAAGAATTCCTCTGAGAATGGGGCTGTCAAGGCATCGGTCCACTTGTTAAAGACAGTGGCATCCTTGATCACATGGCTATTCATAATATCGATCAAGCTATTACCTGAAAAGCTCAACCAGCCTGCTACGAAGGCACCCCCAAACATAGCAATCCATAAGAGATAGGTTGGGACAGTCAACTGCTTGGCCAATCGTTTTGAAAAGAGATAGAGTGGGATAATAATAGCAGCTAAAACAGACAAGTTCAAGACCAAGTCTCTGCCTGCAGACTGGCTAAATTCTTGTTGAGAAAGATGACCGAGTTCAAACTCCAAGCCAATTCCTGCAAATAGTAGAAAGAGATAGATCGAGGCTCTTTGAATTTTAGTCATCTTGTTTTCCTTCCTTTTGTTTCTTTGAGCGAATTAGGTAGATCACAATCGCTAGAAGGGTTGCTCCGAACAAGCCTGCTGCTAAAATGTAATCATAGTCAAAATCAACGAGATCAATTTTCTCTTCATAAGCAGCATCTTCTTCGTCATCTAGATCTTGCAGAGCACTTTTTCCGTGTTCATCTGCTACCTTTTGTTCTGCTTCTTTTCTAATTGCTTGCAAGCGTTCAAAGGTTTTCTCAGCTCTCGCTATTCCTTCCTCTGTTGCCTTCTTACTCGCTTCTTCAGGCTGAGAAGCAAGGGCAATTTGTTCCTGATCACTCAGATCTTGTTCAACCATCCACTGAGATTCCAATCGTTCCATTTCAGTACGAATCGCCCCATCTTCGAATAAATCAGGATACTTGGCTACAAGGTCATTGATTCTTGAAATGGTCCAATACCAGGAGCGGTCATTGTAATGATCCCCTAATTCTTGGTAGGCTTGATAGGTGTTGAGAATATTGCCATAGTACGGTAGGTAAGGAGCATTCCGCGGACTGCCCATCGACAGCCACATGGTGCCTCCACCCGCACTTGCTGGGACCTCGTCTTTCAGTTGGAAAATATGGGCCTCCATGACATTTGGATTGGAGATGGGGTATTTATAAACGGCATCAAACTCTCCTTTTTTCGGGATGCCTTTTCCATCCAGCTCCATTTGATCCTGTGGTTTGTATTTGGTTCCTTCCAAACGATTGCGTTGGAGATTCATGGCATCGCGGAGAGTTAATTTCCGATCGGTTGTATGAAGAAGGTCAAAGGACGCATCATCATATTTAACAGGAGAGCTTGGGTCTAGAGATTTGATCCCCGACCAAACCCGCGAACGATCCGCTTCTTGCAAAGGCGGATTATAGGATTGAGAAACATGGAATTTTCCATCCACTTCCTTATAGCTATTGGCTTCTTTGGCGACTTTTTCAAGATCTTTTGAGGCAATCGTACGCTCTGTATCCGATAAATCAACATGGCCTAAGAAGAAAGTATTTGGAAAGACTGCAAAGCGATCTTCTGGGAAGAGAATGGCCGCATATTGGTGACCGGATAGGATTTCCATATACCAGACACCTTCTTTATCGGCAATGGTCACAATATTTCCTTCTGCAGCGCCTTTTTCTTCGACGATTTTAGCAATGAGTTCAACCCCTTCTCTTGCGGTTTTCACACTTGGGAGAACAATGCTGGTTAAGCCGGATTCTGCCAAACCATCCTTGACATAGGGATCCACTTTTTGGATCTTGTCATTTGCTGAAGCAGATACAGTCGCAGAAATGGAAACCCCATATTCATTGAATCCTGCTTCGTCAAAAATTCCCTGATCTGGGGTGACATCTGGGACTGCTGTATACTTATAGCTAATCTCTGGCAAGGGATATTGAAAACCGTTGGCGGCATCCTCAAAGATGGCACCTTTTTTATTGTAGACACGCTCTCTGACCACAAAATTTTTATTATGGTTGGGCTCTAAATCTTCGGTACGCCCTACCAAGGTCGAGCCGTCGGCCGTCAGTTTCTTCCCAATGATGAACCCCGTACAAGCCTCAACAGGTTGAGCAATCAACAAAAGCGGAAGCAAGGCTGCTACAGCTGAGCGAAAATAGTGCTTCTTCATCCTAAACTCCTTTTTAAAAATGTTTTTCCTTATTTAGTATACTCTTTTACGATCCTGTTTTGCAAGCGTTTCCAGCAACCGTAAACGATTCGTAAATTATCAGAATTTTTGAGGGGAAACACTTTTTCAAAAAAGAAAGGATTGGCTTTAAAAAGTCAATCATTATGTAGATAAACTATTTTAAAGTAAAATAAGTTAAGCGATTCTGCAAAGAAATAAAAATGCATTCCAATTTTTAAATCGATCCAAAAATACTGAAACTTTCCGCTGTGAGAAAAGTGCCTGAAACGTTTTTGTTTCAGGCACTCGGGAGTTTTGAAACCTTAGGTTCAAAACTAATTGAACACGGGCTACGGATTGTGTCAAAAAGATAAGTTCTCCTAGAATCGAAAGATTCTGCGTCAAACTTCCTATTTTGACTTTATCCGTAGAAGCCCTTTGTATCTTAATTAGTCATGGAACTTCCTGGATTGCTGAAATCATCCACTGGATAATTTCACCTAACCTCCGTACTCACCTAAGGAAAGTTTCTAAAATGATTTTTCTTCATTTTCTCTGTTGCTTCGCTTGCCACAATTTTCCATAGAGGAGATAGTCGACTTCTCTGAGCTCTTTCAGGTTCTGACAACCGAGCGCACAAAGGAGTAATTTAAGGTCTTCTTTCCAGCCTTGGACAATAGCAATCACTTCTTCGATGCTCTTGGTCTCTACCATCTCAAGAAAAACGCGGGAAAGTCCTACGCCACGCGCTCCAAGGACCAAGGCCTTGACCATATCAAGGGGATGACGGATGCCACCACTCGCGAGGATCTCAACCTGATCTATCTGATCTTGTAACTGTAAGAGACACTGAGCAGTTGATTGTCCCCAATCATCCAGATAAGCGCGATTGCCACCACGACGATTCTCAATATAGGCAAAACTAGTGCCACCACGGCCAGAAATGTCAACTGTTTTAATCCCAGCCTCTAGTGCCAGCTGAACTGTTTTAGGATCCATACCAAAGCCGACTTCTTTCAGGACTACCGGTACAGGAAAGCTCTGCCCATAGCTCTTGAGATGGTCTTTCCAAGTATGGAAAATGCGCTCCCCTTCTGGCATGAGTAACTCTTGCATCAGATTCACATGGACTTGAAGAAAGAGGGGTTGTAGCTCTTCTACTGTTCGCAAGCCCAAGTCTGGCTCTTTATCGAGGCCAATATTGGTCGCTAACAGAAGCTGAGGATGGCCTTTTTTAACAGCGTACGATTGATCGCTCGGATCCTTCAGCCCTGCACTGTAAGAGCCAGTCACAAAGAGAATCCCACAGGCTTGGGCTACTGCTGCCAACTTTTGATTGGTCTCTTTGGCCCGTTCACTCCCGCCGGTCATGGCATTGATATAAAAAGGGACCTCCCAATCACGGCCTGCGAAATGGGTCGTTAGATCAATCTCCGCTAGATCCACAAGGGGGAGGGAACGGTGAATTAGCTCGATCTCTTCAAAGCTATTATAGGAGGAGCTTTGCTCCAAAGCATAGCGAATATGCTGGTCTTTTCGATTTTCGCTCACGAATCTCCCATCCTTTCTTTGTAAATGACTTCAATATTCTTTTCCTTCCAGCGGTCTATCAAGGTCTGAGTCTCAACTGGGTCAAAACTAAGGGCGATTCCACAGTCGCCTCCTCCAGCGCCACTAGATTTGGCGCAAGCCGTTAGGCCATCTGTCGCTTGCTGCAGGACTTTTAGAGCCGGGGTATAGATCAGATGGTTTAAGGATTTTAGGTTCTGATCTGCACGTTGGATACTGGCCTCGATCTCCCTTTGGTTTCCTTCACGGAGGCCTTTTTCAAGATTCTTCACTGCAGTCTGACTCTCCTTGAGAAAGGCTTCATTGATCGCCCCCTTGATCTGGCGGATCAAATCACTTGAAATCGCTGGTTCCTTGGTCCAACCAACCAAAAAATCATAAGAGACGGCTGGCTGAATCACTCGGATCTGGTAGTTCCAATCCAGGTCTAAAACTTGTGAGAGGGGCTGGAAAGTCAAGACTTCATGCAACCAAGCCCGATCAAAGGATTGGTAATAAATCAAGTCCTCGTAGGCAATACAAGCCAAATCGCCCATGGAACCATTGTCCCCTCTTTGCACCAAGACGACTGCTGCTAGTCGAAAAAGCAGATCGGGGCTTAGGTCTATTTCATACAGAGCGGCCATGGCCTTGATCACGAGCAAAACTACACTTCCGCTGGAACCAATCCCATACTTCTTCCCCTCTTCCCCCAGTGTCCCCCTAAGGTGAAGATCAAGGGGTTTCAGGGCTATTCCCTGATCTTTCAACCATTCTTCCATGAGCTGGATAGTCTCTTGAATCAAGGCGTAGTCCTTATTTGGGGTCAAATCCACCTGGTAACCAAAGAGATCTGAGGCTAGCTGATAGGCTGTTGCTTCTTGAATGGTAGCTGACAGATAAATGGGAATAAACTGAATCACGGCTCCACACCCAGGCGTCAACACCGCGTATTCTCCGGCTAGATAGAGCTTGCCTCCGGTCTGTACCTGATACTTAGTCTTCATCTTGAGAGTCCTTTGTCTTAGATACGATGGTCCGATAGCGGGCGTCAAATAAAGGCACCAGCTGATCCAAGTCTTCTTCTAAACAGAGAACTTTAACATTTGGCCCTGCATCCATGGTAAAGTAACAAGCATGGCCTGCAGCGCGAAGGTCACGGACAAAGTCCATAGCTTTGTGGCTTTCTTCTGTCAAGTAGCTAAAGGCTGGAGTGGCTGTCCTAGTCGTCGCATGCATAGCAAGGGCATTGCGCTCTGTCAGCTGACCGACCTGTTTAAAATCATTGCCAGCTAGATAGTCCAGCATATCCTTGTAATCTTGTCGAGACTCTTCGATCCATTCTTTGAAATTAGTCGAAGTCTCCATGCAGCGTTTCATCCCTTCGCGGCTGGAAACAGGCTTTTGCTTGTCATTGAGGACCAGCATGATCATCGCGAGTTTTAGGTCTGTTTGGACCTTATAAATTTCTCCACTTTCTTTGTCCCAGGCTGCTAAAGGGCCAAAGAAAGACCGCGAAGAAGAGCCCGAAGCAAACTTGGCTTTTTGAGCTAATTCCTCCTGGGTCAAGCCCAAATCATAGTACCGATTACAAGCCTTGACGAGAGCAGAGAGCCCGCTCGAGCTAGAGGACAAGCCTGCGGCGGTTGGCATGTTGTTGCTGGTATCCACCCGAACAAATCCTGCTTCATCTGCTGGCTTCAAGCCATCAATCACAGCTCCAATTTTGGCTTGCTCAGCTGGATTTTGGAATTCCCCATCGATGTAAAATTCATGCGCAGTCGCATCTGCTGGCAAGGGAGAGAGACTGGTCTCTGTATACATATTCTCTAAGGTCAACGAAATCGAACTGGTCGAAGGGACCATCTGTTTGGCATCTTCTTTTCCCCAGTATTTGATAATCGCGATATTGGCATAGGACTTAGCCTTTACAGGTTTTCGATCCATGTATGGTGCGCTCCTTCTTTTTCTAATGCATGGGCAATGGTTTCTGCTTCACGAGAATCCTTGACGAGGGCAATCACACAGCCTCCAAGACCGCCCCCACTCATTTTAGCCCCTAAGGCCCCATTTTCAAGGGCAACGGCGACCAGGTGATCTGCTTCTTTACAGCTGACACCAACGGCTCTCAAGTGGTCATGACAAGCTGTAAGAGCCTGCCCAAGGCCAATGAGATCTTTTTCTTTCAGAGCCGCTTCTACCTGCTGGGTCAACTGACCAATCTCATGGAAATGGGACAAAACTTCCTGCCCTTTAGCTTCAACCTTTTGAATCGCCTCACGGGTATTGCCGTGAATCCCCGTATCCGCAATCACCAAACTCGCTTTTATACCCAGCTCCAGCGGGTAAAAGCCGACATTCCGGATGAATTTAATGGCTTGATCGCTCAGACAAGTCTTGGCATCCAGACCGCTTGGATTCATATGGGCAATGGTTTCTGCTCGATTGACCAGGATTTCTAAGGTCTCATCGTCCAGCTCCTCTTGATAATAGTCAAAAACTGCACGAATAGCTGCGATACTGACCGCCGCAGAGGACCCCATCCCCCGTTTTTCCGGTACCATAGACTGAATCCGACAGCGAATCCGGGCCTCACGAATCCCGAGGTGCTCAAGAGACGCAAAAACCGCCATGGACAATGTGTCATCTTCAAACAAAATCCATGGACTGTCTGCCGGGATGATCTGGCAGATCACTTCGATATGATGGAGTGGCAGGGCAATAGCCGGATAACCATAAACCACCGCATGCTCTCCAATTAAGATAATTTTACTATGCGCCTTTCCGACTCCTATCTCTTTATGCATATTCATCTCGCTCTACTAAGGTCATTACTATTTTAATATAAATCAGCCAAAAAAGCGATGCTTTTGAAGGAAATCCAACCTAAGACGGAGTCCAAAAATGAATCACCCAGAAGAGCTCCTTCTTATGGACAGACAAGAAAAGGCCGGGATCCGTCATCCCAGCCATCCATTTCTATTTTTCACATTCTTGTTTGATCAAGTCCATCAAAGAGTTGCGGTCTAAGATCCATTGGGCCCGTTCGTCCTTCTCATAGGTCCGGTTAGACAAAAAGATCACAGCTTCCTGCCTCTTTCGATTGTACATGATGAAGGTTCCAGTATAGCCCGTATGATCCAACCAGTCACCCTCTAGATTCCATCCGAGAGCGCGGGTCTTGCCCTCTTCACGCGCAAAATTCTGAGACAAGTCACGCGCAAAATCATCCTTCAGATAATGCTCTAAGAAGCGCTCTAGATCAGCAACAGTTGAAAAAAGTCCAGCACTTCCCGCATGACAGCCCAATACTCTCGCTTTGGGATCATGAACACTTCCAGAAGCAAGGCCACGGACCGTTGGCACCGCCTTTTCGACCGGTCCAAACCGTGTCTCTGTCATCTTCCAAGGTGTAAAGATCAGCTCTTCAAATAAACGATCCAAGGGCTGGTGAAACCTGTCTTCTAACCAAAAGCCCAGCAGAAGAAAATTGACGTCGGTGTAATGAAAACTCTTGTCTTCTTTCAACTGCAAATTTTCAAGAGCTGTTTTCAACTGTCTCGCATCCAATTGATCCCGGTTGGGGATAAAAGGATCCAGCCCAGAAGTATGGGTCAAGAGTTCCCGGATGGTCGTCTTCTCATGAGCAAAACGCGGGTAAAACTCTTTAAAGGGACGATCGAGCGGAAGCTCCCCTTTCGCATACAAAAAAGCACAGATGGTAGCGACTCCGACGACCTTACTGACACTGGCCAAATCATAGACCAGGTCAGCCACTACTGACTCTCCTTTTTCAGGATCCGCTAGTCCCAGATAGTGCTCACTCCACTGACCCTTGCGGTAAAGCGCAAGAGAGGCACCTGGATAGATGCCTTCTTGGATTTGTTCGGTAATTTTTTCGATGATTGCATTCACGCTCATCACTCCATTCTTATTCTTCATAAGAAATATGGACCTGATCTTGATTGGCTTCAAACCAGAGTTCAATCTGACTTGGATCTTTGGCAATCAAGAAAGTTCCCTTACGGTGCACAAAATCGACAGTTTCTCCCAAGCGTTCTTTCACGACTTCCACATCAAAAGATGCCAATTCGACCTTGATCATGCTCAAATCCCAAGTCACCTTGTTCTCCACTTGGAGATCTTCTCCTTGAGCTTCCTGCAAATGGATAAAGTGGGCCAAAGCTGGCAAGTTGCTATAGAACTTCTCAGCCTCAGCAAAATCGGCCACATTGACCTCAAGAAAGTCCACATCAAAGCTGGTCAAACCTTTGAAATCTTCTGGCACGTCAACAAGAGGCGCTTTCTCCAACGGTTCTAGGCTTTCAAGATTTTCTTCAGCATGCACGAAAATGGTATCTCCTTGAGGAGACACAACTTCAAAGGCGCGACCATTAGCTCCTTGGTAAAGGGCGCTTGTTTCTGGCTGGCGGGCCAACAAATAATCAATTTCTTGAGCTTGTGCCACTTTCACCACGATGCGACCCAATTTCTTTGGACCTTCGACCTTACGCGAACGCATACTCGGTGACTCTTCTAAGACAATTTTCTCTACTTTTGAGGCATCTCCTAAAGATAGGAGAGCTCCTTCTTCCACTAATACTTTCATTCCCAATGTCTCTTCATAAAAGCGTTGATTGACATTTCGGTTATTCACTTTCAAGACTGGGATCACTCTTACGATCTGATTTGCTGTCATACTTTCCTCCAAGCACTTTTTATTGTAAAAGATTTTCTGGCTTTTTACAAGAAATCTTGTGCAAAAAAGACAGATTTTTCAAAAATAAAAATCTGTCTTTCTTTTTTTAGTATACTGTTCGTGTATGGACCCGCCCGTTTGGAGCTTCAAATTCGTATTCTAAGTAATCCTGATAGGTCCCTGGTGCAATCACTCCACGCACATCTAATACAGCCGTTCCTGCCTGTCCCACAATGGAATCTGCTAACAGGCAGCAATTAGTAGACAGAACAAAGTAAGATTTAAAACGCGAAGAAGTAAATTTATATAGCTCAGCCCCTAAATCATATTTCAATTTGTAAGCGTAGGTCGGCTGACCGTCTTCCAGTAACCTCCTAGGTGGATCCCAAGGTTCTAACAACTGATCAATTTCAGCTAGACGCTTCTCTACTGCCTGATTCTCTTCTTCGGTAAGGGATAGGCTGTAGCCAAACAGCGTCTTTTGACTCTCTTTTTTACATAGTTCGATGTATGGTTCCTTATCCACTTTAAACAGTACGCCATCCCCAATCGTCCCAAATAGACGCTCTGAAAAGGGATCGTAACTTCCGTAAGAAATGACCTTCCCCTGATAACAAATATCTACATGCCCAATCGCTCCAAATAAGTTGCTGTCAGAAGTATGAACCAAAATTTCTAATTCCCTTGCCTCTTCTTCTTTTTTCACCAATCGATAAGGGCCTGTGTGTCCCGCCGAGCTCCCTTTTTGAAGAAACTGGTTAAACCGTTTTAACTCCTTAGCAGGGATAAAGGCTGCAAAGATAACCGGTAGGCTAATACGAAAGCGACGTTTTAACTCTTGGCCTTGTTGGTCTTTGTCAAATAAAATACCATCTCGAATATTAGAAATCCCCAACAAGACCAGATAAGCCCCCAAGAGGATAAATTGGAAGTGCCCATCTGAACCAGGTTCCAAGACAGTTGCTAGACCAAGCCCACCGTTTAAAAGCGCATCCCATAAATAGAGCCAGCCTCCTTTTACCCGATTGGCCTTATAAAGCCAAAATGTGATCCCATAGACAATGGCACTCCCCAACTGATATGCCCCTAAACAAATCACAACTAAGTTTACGGGCAGACTACTCAGTCGATTCAACCAGATCAACGCAAGTGAAAGAAAAATAAACCAAATAGAGTGGCTATAGGAAATAGACTTGCTACGTAACAAAAAGCGAAGAAGAAAGCTTCCTAGTCCATCAACTAAAAAGTAAATGGCTAATAGATCCAAGGAAAATTTGGTGAAACCAACGCCGTTTCGAAAAATGAGAATCCCAAAAATGACGGCAAGAACCCCAAACAATAAGGTCCGTCTTCTTGCAACTTGTTCAAAAGATATTTTTTTCAATATTCCTTCTCCTTATAGACGAAAGGTCTTTAGACAAATACTATTTTATCAAGTATAATATAAGAAGTAAAGAAAAAAGAAACTGATAAAAGGAGCAGTCTATGAAATACAATCAATATAGCTATCTATCTGTTGACCAAAAAGACATTCTTAAGGAACTAAAAGAAATTGGGTTTGACCTTCCCACCCACCTCCCAGAAAAAGAACTGTTTGAATGGTTTGTCCGCAAGGTTTACTTCACCTATAAAGATACAGATTATCCCCTCTCTAACCTAGTGGTGGATTCTAAAACAGACTTTTTAACGTATATCCAATCTGACTGCGAATGGTCTCCGAACATTTTTTACACAGTAGCCCTCCAATTACTCGGTTTCCGCTATTTTATTGATTTTGAAGATACGGATAGCTTCTTGAAAGAAGTCCAATTTCCGATTGAGTATGGAAACTTGGTAGAAAACCTCTATCACCTTCTCAATACTCGAACAGTAAAAGGAAATTTACTCATCGATCAGTTGGTCAGCGATGGCTTGATTCCTGAAGATAACCAGTATCACTATTTTAACGGCAAGAGCCTCGCAACCTTTACGAGCCATGATGCCATCCGCGAGGTCGTCTATGTGGAAAGTCGGGTCGATACCGACAAAGATGGTCTGCCAGACTTGGTCAAGGTCAGCATTATCCGTCCTCGCTATGAAGGCAAGATTCCAGCTGTTATGACCGCAAGTCCCTATCACCAAGGGACCAACGATAAGGCCAGCGACAAGGCCCTCTACAATATGAATGTCGACCTCGAGGTCAAAGAACCTCATACCATTCAAGTAGAAGTACCTCAATTAGAATTGGTGGATCCTGTCGGTTCAGCTGAGCTAGTCGATGAAGCTGAAGAAACTCTCACCCATATCAATTCCAGCTATACCCTCAACGACTACCTCCTTCCACGCGGCTACGCTAATCTCTACGTATCTGGAGTGGGGACAAAAGATTCGCAAGGCTTGATGACCAATGGAAATTACCAACAAATCGAAGCCTACAAGAACGTTATCGACTGGCTCAATGGCCGTTGCCGGGCCTTTACAGATCACACACGCAAACGCCAAGTCAAAGCTGATTGGTCTAATGGAAAGGTCGCAACCACCGGGATCTCTTACCTTGGAACCATGTCTAACGGCCTTGCGACCACCGGTGTCGATGGCCTAGAAGTCATCATTGCAGAGGCTGGGATCTCTTCTTGGTACAACTACTACCGCGAAAACGGCCTCGTGACAAGTCCTGGTGGCTATCCAGGTGAAGATTTCGATTCCCTTGCCGAATTGACCTACTCGCGCAACCTTCTAGGTGGAGACTATTTGCACCATAATGCAGCCCACCAAGCCGATCTAGACATCGTGAAAAAAGAGCTGGACCGCGCTTCTGGAGACTACAATCAATTCTGGCACGACCGCAATTATCTCTTACATGCTGATCAGGTGAAGGCTGAGGTGGTCTTCACTCATGGTTCGCAAGACTGGAACGTGAAACCTCTTCACGTCTTTAATATGTTCCAGGCTCTTCCAACAAGCATCAAGAAACACCTCTTCTATCACAATGGTGCCCATGTCTATCTCAACAACTGGCAATCCATTGACTTCCGCGAAAGCATGAACGCCCTCCTCTCTAAAAAATTGCTGGGCTACGATTCAAGCTATGAATTGCCTACTGTCATCTGGCAGGACAATACAGGAGAACAAAGTTGGACTTCCTTGGATGATTTTGGCAACCAAACAAATCAGCGAACCTTCTCCCTAGGAGACGACGAAAAAGTCATCCAAAACCGCTACGAGACGAAAGATTACGAGCGCTATGGCAAGGCTTATCCAACCTTCTTAACGGACCTATACCAGGATAAGGCTCAACAAGTGACCATTGACCTGCCAATCGAAGAAGACCTACACCTCAATGGGAAAGCTCGCCTTCACCTGCGACTTCACTCCAGCACCAATAAAGGCCTGCTTTCAGCACAACTCTTGGAGCTTGGAAGCAAGAAATACCTCCAACCCTATCCTGCTGTCTTGTCGGTCCGTACGATGGATAACGGTCGCTACCATATGCTAGACAATTTGACCGAGTTGCCTTTCAAAGAAGCTGGCCAACGAGTCATTTCGAAAGGTTATCTCAACCTCCAAAATCGTCATGATCTCTTAGAGGTTGAGGCTGTGACGCCAGGCGAGTGGATGGAATTTGACTTTGATCTCCAACCAACCATCTACAAGCTCGAAAAAGGAGCAACCCTTCGCCTGGTCCTTTACACGACAGACTTTGAAATCACTGTTCGCGATCAAACCGATTACCAACTGACCATTGATTTAGCACAATCCAGCCTCCATCTTCCTGAAATGACAGAGACCCGCTAATCGTGGTCTCAAGGCTTGTCCTCTCTTTGCTTCATTTGACAGCTTAGCCTACTTATGTTACTATCTAATAGAGTATTTCATAGAAAAAGATATTAGAGGAAGTTATGGCGATTGAAAAAACTGTCAGCGAAATTGCTGAAATTTTAGGAGTCAGCCGCCAGGCGGTCAATAACCGTGTCAAGGCGCTGGCTCCAGAAGATACCCAAAAAAACGAAAAAGGGGTTACCGTTGTAACCCGTAGTGGCTTGATCAAGCTCGAAGAAATCTACAAAAAAACTATTTTTGAAGATGAGCCAGTCAGCGATGATGTGAAGCAACGCGAATTGATGGAAATTTTGGTGGATGAAAAAAATTCTGAAATCGTCCGTCTCTACGAGCAACTCAAAGCCAAAGACGAGCAACTCGCTAAGAAAGATGAACAGTTGCGCGTGAAAGACGTTCAAATTGCTGAAAAAGACAAGCAATTGGACCAACAACAACAATTGACTTTACAAGCAATGAACGACCGCGATACCTTGAAACTTGAACTCGAACAAGCCAATGAAAAAGTTCAAGAGCAAGAAAGCAAAGGTTTCTGGGCACGCGTTTTCCGTCGATAATCTGGGGCTGGATCCTACCAGTCCCTTTTCTTTTCTACCACAGGAGATTTTCCATGAAAGCATTAGAAGATTATATCGCCTTCGATCTCGAATTTAACCAATACGAAGGCGCCTATCAGATCATCCAGGTGTCTGCCGTGCGTTTTACGGACGGTAAAGAAGTCGACCACTACGACTCCTACGTCTACACCGATAAGCCTCTAAAAAGCTTTATTAACGGCCTCACTGGCATAACCCAGGACAAGATCCAAAATGCTCCACAACTAGAGCAGGTCCTCGGCGAATTCAAGGCCTTCGTTGGAGACCGCCCCTTGATCGGCTACAATGCTAAAAAGAGCGACCTTCCCATCCTACTTGAAAATGGCTTGGATTTAGAAGAACAGTACGCTGTCGATGTCTTTGACGAAGCCTTCGAACGTCGTCCATCTGACCTTCATGGCATTAAAAATCTCCAACTCCACACCGTTGCAGAATTCTTGGGAGTTGCAGGAAAATCACACGATAGCTTAGAAGACGCCCGCATGACAGCTCTTGTCTACCAACAATTCCTCGAATTTGATCAAGGCCGTACCCTCCTTGAAGAGCAAGAGAACTTCTCCATCAACCCCTTTGGAGGCTTGGACTTATCCGGATTTTTTGATGAATAAAAAGAGAGAGTGGAACAGAAATCGGTCATTCGTTAGAATTCAATTTCGTCGTCCCACCTCCGCACAGTTGAGTAGGGCTGTAAAAGCTGATGAAATCAGCGTAGTAGAGCCCACTCAACCACTGCGTCTTGCTCGACAATC
>JAGZKI010000022.1 GCA_018365265.1 Streptococcus parasanguinis
CGTCGTCCCACCTCCGCACAGTTGAGTAGGGCTGTAAAAGCTGATGAAATCAGCGTAGTAGAGCCCACTCAACCACTGCGTCTTGCTCGACAATCCAAAGATAATTAAGAGGCTAGGACTTTTGTCCCAGCCTCATTTTTTATAGTTATTAACGAAACAAGATGTTTGTTATATATTGAAACGACTAAAGGATTAGTCAAAGTAAAGTAAGTCTTTGCTGGTTTCAGTGAAGAGTCCAAATCCGTCTTTTGTGACGTACCCACAATCTTCGATACGAACACCGACTTTACCTGGAATATAGATTCCTGGTTCGACTGAGAAGCACATGCCTTCTTCAAGCACCATGTCATTTCCTTCCATAATAGAAGGGAATTCATGCACGTCCATTCCGATACCGTGTCCGAGGCGGTGGTTGAAGTACTCACCATAGCCAGCTTTTTCAATGACGCTCCGTGCAGCACGGTCGACGTCGTGTGCTGTTACACCTGGTTTGATCATGTCAATGGCTGCTTGTTGAGCTTCTAACGTCAAGTGGTAGATTTCTTTTTTGAAATCATCCGGTTTCCCAACAGCAACAGTTCGAGTCATATCAGACGCATAACCATTCACCATACAGCCAAGGTCAAATAGCAAGAGAGCATCGTTTTCGACTTTGTTGCTTCCAGGAATTCCGTGTGGGTTAGCTGCATTATTTCCAGTCAAGACCATGGTTTCAAAGCTCATTTCATAACCCAAGCGTTTGATACCAAAGTCGATTTCTGCTACGATATCAGTTTCAGTTTTATCTAGTGAGATGGCGTCGAATCCCATATTGACAGCCTTATCTGCATATTGACCAGCCACCAACATTTTTTGGATCTCATCAGCAGATTTGATCAAGCGCATCCGGTTAATTCGTGGTGTTAAGTTAGTAAATTCCGCTTTTTCAAAGACAGTACGCAAGCCATTGTATTTGGTAAGGATCAAGTTATCATATTCAAGTGCAACAGTTTTGGCATCTGGTTTTGCGATAGCCCCTTTAATCTTTTCCCAAGGGTTTTCAGAATCCACATAGCCAACCACTTGGAAATCGACAACTGCAGTTGCCCGTTCCACTTCAAGTGCAGGAACGAAGAGAAGGGGTTCGTGGTCTGTGTAAACGAACAAGAAGAGTTGACGTTCGTGGGGATCACTGTAAAATCCAGTCAGGTAATTGATGGTGACAGGATCGGATACAACAGCGACATCTGTTTTTTCAGTTTCAAGAAAATCGACGATTTGATCTAATTTAGACATAATGCTACCTTCTTTCTATGGATCTATTTTGTCAAATTTTCCCCAAAAAAGCAAGAGTTTACAAAATTTTACCAAAATACTTGAAAGTGTTTACAATCCATGATAAAATAGGATTAATTAGAGAGTGAAAACGAAATTTTCAATAATGAAAGGAAATCTTATGAATACAGACGATACAGTTACAATTTATGATGTCGCCCGTGAAGCAGGGGTTTCAATGGCAACCGTTAGTCGTGTAGTAAATGGAAATAAAAATGTTAAAGAAAATACACGAAAAAAAGTTCTGGAAGTGATCGAACGTTTAGACTATCGTCCAAACGCCGTTGCACGTGGTCTTGCCAGCAAGAAAACAACAACAGTAGGTGTTGTTATTCCAAATATTACCAATAGTTATTTCTCTACATTGGCTAAAGGGATTGATGATATTGCAGAAATGTACAAGTACAACATTGTTCTTGCAAATAGTGATGAAGACGATGACAAAGAAGTTTCAGTGGTAAACAACCTCTTTTCAAAACAAGTGGATGGGATCATTTTCATGGGTTATCACTTGACTGAAAAAATTCGCTCAGAATTTTCACGCTCTCGGACGCCAGTTGTCCTTGCTGGGACCGTGGATGTTGAACACCAATTGCCAAGTGTCAATATCGACTACAAGCAAGCAACTGTTGATGCTGTTACACAGTTGGCAAAACACAACAAGAAAATTGCTTTTGTAAGTGGCCCATTGGTGGATGATATCAATGGAAAAATTCGTTTGTCAGGCTATAAGGAAGCTTTGAAAGCAAAAAAATTGAGCTATAGCGAAGGGCTTGTCTTTGAATCCAAGTACCGTTACGATGAAGGTTACAACTTGGCAGAACGAATCATTGCGTCAAAAGCAACAGCTGCTTTTGTGACAGGTGATGAATTGGCTGCAGGTCTCTTGAATGGTTTGTCTGATCACGGTATCAAAGTACCAGAAGATTTCGAAATTATTACCAGTGATGATTCACAAGTAACCCGATATACGCGTCCAAATCTATCAACAATTGGACAACCCTTGTATGACCTTGGTGCGATCAGTATGCGCATGTTGACTAAGATCATGCACAAAGAAGAGTTGGAAGAACGCGAAGTACTGTTGTCTCATACGATCAACCAACGTGGAACGACGAAAAAATAAGGATTGGTAGACTAGAGTCTCGACATGGGAAGACGTGTCTACTAGTCTGAGAGGCTAGAACAGAACTGTTCTAGCCTCTTTTTATATGTGTCATTAATCATAAGTAATGATGAAGTGAAATTGAATGAGTGTTGGTTCAAATATTGATGTGTAAGTTACAATTAAATCGTTCTAGAGTTTGTTAAAATACCATACAACAAAATATGATGAATTTGTTTTGTTTCGTCTTCTATGTTTTTATTTGGAGATAGATGATTTCCTGTGCTATTGAGAGCACTCATGACGTTTAATATAACCTCTGTTGACAAATCTTTAGCAATTATATTTTCATTTTTACCTAGCTCAATATATGCACGATATATTTCACGCTTTTTCTCATCTATCGCTTTTGTCATAAGTTTCGTAAAAGTAGGATCCTCTAACGTTTTTTCTTGAAAGTAGTTAGAAATCTGTTGGCTTATTTTTTTCTGACATAAAGCTAAGGCTTGATTTAATTTTGATTTATAATCTATATTACTGAGTAGAATGTTTTCAGCTTCTTGTATGATGTCTTTAAACAATTCATTAATACATAAAGCTACTAAATTATCTTTCTTATCAAAGTAATTGTAGATTGACACAGGAGAAACTTCTGCGACTTTTGCAATTGATTGTATACTTGTTTCTTTAAACCCTTTTTCTTTAAATAAAGAAAGAGCAGACTGAATAATAGCTTGCTTCTTTTTTTCTGTTGTTTTTTGATATTGATTCATTTGAACACTCCATTTGATATCAATTATAGCACAACTTTGAAATTTATCTCAGATTATTTCATTAATTCTTGACGATATCTGATATTTACAATACAATTAAGTTTGAAATATAATTAATGATATTTCAAACTTATAATAATTGAGGGAAGATATTTAATGTTAACTGAATTTCTTATTAAGCAGTCTCAAAAACCTAGTGGTCTTATTGGTAGAGTCATCACAAAAATATGGTCATTCTATTTTAAAAAACTTAGTCTTTGGGCGATTAAACAGACTACTATTTCAGATAATTATAGAATTTTAGAAATTGGTTACGGTGGCGGGAGTACTATCAAGAACCTTCTTGCTTTAAATAAAAATCTTGAGATTCATGGTATTGATATTTCTAAGGAATCATATAGAACTGCCCAACGTGTTCATTCAGATTCCATAAGAAAAGGTAGTGTCCAACTTAAGATTGGAAATGTGGAGAATATGCCTTATCAAAATAACTATTTTGATAGAATATTTGCTATTCAGACCCATATTTTTTGGAAGGATATAAAAAAGAGTTTTCAAGAAGTTTATAGAGTCATGTCCAGCAATTCTACTTTGATAATTGCTTCTGAAAAAGAAAAAATACATTATCATATGACAGATTATCGTACAAGTCATGAATTTAGTCAGTTACTAACAAGTATTGGTTTTTCAAAAATTGAGGAAAAACAGAATCGCAATTGGATTTTGTATATCGTATATAAATAAAATAGAATTTTAAATTTCGAACAGAACTGTTCTAGCCTCTTTTTTATACTGCAAACAGGCAGAGACTTGCTGGGCACTCTTTATTTCGGTATAATAGAAAGTATGAAAGTTTTACTGTATTTAGAAGGAAAATCCGTATTACAAAAATCAGGAATTGGTCGAGCCTTGCAGCATCAAATGCATGCGCTTGATTTGGCTGGGATTCCGTATACGACAGATATTTTAGGAGATTATGATGTGGTGCATATCAATACCTATGGCCCACGGAGTTTCCTTTTGCTCCATGCAGCAAAGCGTCGTGGAAAGAAAGTCATCATGCATGGCCATTCAACCCGTGAGGATTTTGAAAATTCCTTTATCGGGTCTAACTTTTTTGCGCCCTTGTTTGGTAAGTATTTGGCTCACATGTACCAAAAGGCAGACTATGTGATCACGCCATCTGAGTATTCCAAACACCTGATTCAGTCTTATGGGGTGACCACACCGATTATCGCGGTTTCCAATGGGATTGATTTGGAAAAATACAAGAAGGATCCGAAAAAAGAAGAAGTCTTTCGCAAGCATTTTAATATCCAAGAAGGCCAAAAGGTTGTCATCTGTGCAGGGCTTTATTTTAAACGCAAAGGGATTGAAGATTTCGTAGAAGTGGCCCGTCGCATGCCGGATGTTCGCTTTATTTGGCTAGGTTCTATCAACAAATGGATCATTCCGCGTAAGATTCGTCGTATCGTGGAAAAGGATCATCCTAGTAATGTGGAATTCCCTGGCTACTTCAAGGGAGCAGTCTTCCAAGGGGCCATGACGGGTTCAGATGCTTTCTTCTTCCCATCTTATGAAGAAACAGAAGGAATCGTTGTTTTGGAAGCCTTGGCTAGTCATCAGCACACGGTCTTGCGGGATATTCCCGTATATAATGGCTGGATTGACGAGACGTCATCTGAATTGTGCCATAATGTAGACGAATTTGTGGATTCCTTGAACAAGGTCTTGAACGGACAAGTAGACAAGCGGGAGGCAGGCTACAAGGTCGCTGAAAGTCGTTCGATTGACTTAGTGGCTTATCAATTGGTCGAAGCCTATCAAACAGTTTTGGAGATGTAAGATGCGTGTAGGGTTATTTACAGATACCTATTTCCCGCAAGTTTCGGGAGTGGCGACCAGTATTCGGACGCTCAAAACAGAATTAGAAAAATTGGGTCACACGGTCTTTATCTTTACGACAACGGATAAAGATGTCAACCGCTATGAAGATTGGCAGATCATTCGGATTCCAAGTGTGCCTTTCTTCGCCTTTAAGGACCGCCGCGTTGCTTATCGTGGATTCTCAAAGGCGCTTGCCATTGCCAAGCAATACCAGCTGGATATTATCCATACCCAGACTGAGTTTTCACTGGGCCTTTTGGGAGTGTGGATTGGACGCGAGTTGAGGATTCCTGTTATTCATACCTACCATACTCAGTATGAGGACTATGTCCGCTATATTGCAAGAGGTATGGTCATTCGCCCAAGTATGGTCAAATACATTGTGAGAAGTTATATGAATGATCTAGATGGAGTGATCTGTCCTAGTGAGATCGTTTATGACTTGCTCCAAAAGTACAAGGTCAAGGCAGAAAAACGCATTATTCCGACAGGGATTGATTTGGCCAAGTTTGACCGGCCAGAAATCACTCCAACAGAGACAGCTGCTCTTCGTGAAAAATATGAAGTCGCAGAAGATGAAACACTTTTATTGAGCCTATCGCGGGTTTCTTATGAAAAGAATATTCAGGCTGTTATTGCGGCCCTTCCTGATGTCCTCAAGGTCAATCCAAAAGTTAAGTTGATCGTTGCTGGAGATGGTCCTTATTTGGATGATTTGAAAAAACAAGCGGCGAAACTGGGGATTTCAGATGCGGTTGTCTTTACAGGGATGATCCCACCAAATGAGACAGCTCTCTACTATAAGGCGGCTGACTTCTTTATTTCAGCTTCAACGAGTGAGACGCAAGGGTTGACCTATTTAGAGAGCATTGCAAGTGGTACCCCGATCATCGCTCATGGCAATCCTTATCTCGATCATGTGATTGATGACCCTATGTTTGGAAAGCTCTTTTATGAAGAGAGTGATCTGGCACAAGCGATTCTTGAAGCGATTGATGAGATGCCTCCAATCGATGAGACCAAGTGGGCAGAAAAGATTGATGATATTTCTGCAGCAACCTTTGGTCGTCGGGTCTACGAATTTTACCTGGATAAAATCATTTCTAAAGACTTTTCAAATGATTTGAATCCTGAGCAAAGCCGGGTTAAGCGGATGTCTAAGACCATTGTGAAAATCCCGACCAAGGTGATTGCTCTTCCGGTCAATGGATCTGTGAAGATGATGAAGGCTTCGGTCAAACAAGTGAAGAAAATCCGTAAAATCACGCATTTCTTTGATTGAAAATGAAACTTTTTCTTGCAAAATTTTTCAATCGTGCTATAATAACTGACAGAGACATATCAAATCTAGGAAATCTGATAGAGAGCGCGTGGGGCTGGAAATCGCGTAGAGGATAGGTTTGGGACTACTCGTGATTCTTTTATGCAAACATAAAACGGTGGCTACGTTAGAGCCAATCAGAGGTGTCCCTCTTTTTTGAGGAACATAAATAAAGGTGGAACCACGTTGCGACGTCCTTTCGAGGAGGTCGCTTTTTTGATTTCTTAATGAAGCAATCAAAAGGAGTGACGATTCCAATGTTCAAAGACACCTCCCACCCATTTAGCTACTAAAAACTTTATAAGGAGAAAATCATGATTAAGATTACTTTCCCAGATGGCGCTGTTCGTGAATTCGAATCTGGCGTTACTACTTTTGAAATTGCCCAATCTATCAGCAATTCTTTGGCTAAAAAAGCCCTTGCTGGTAAATTCAACGGCAAATTGATTGACACAACTCGTGCCATTACTGAAGATGGAAGCATTGAAATCGTGACACCTGATCACGAAGACGCTCTTCCAATCTTGCGTCACTCAGCGGCTCACTTGTTTGCCCAAGCAGCTCGTCGCCTCTTCCCAGATATCCACTTGGGTGTCGGTCCAGCGATCGAAGATGGTTTCTACTATGATACAGACAACCAAGCGGGTCAAATCTCTAACGAAGACCTTCCTCGTATCGAAGAAGAAATGAAGAAAATCGTGAAAGAAAACTTCCCATCTATTCGTGAAGAAGTGACCAAAGATGAAGCGCGTGAAATCTTCAAAAATGATCCATACAAATTGGAATTGATCGAAGAACATTCAGAAGACGAAGGTGGGTTGACCATCTACCGTCAAGGTGAATACGTTGACCTTTGCCGTGGCCCACACGTCCCATCAACTGGTCGCATCCAAATCTTCCACCTTCTTAACGTTGCTGGTGCATACTGGCGTGGGAATAGCGACAATGCGATGATGCAACGTATCTACGGTACAGCATGGTTTGACAAGAAAGACTTGAAGAACTACCTTCAAATGCGTGAAGAAGCTAAGGAACGTGACCACCGTAAACTTGGTAAAGAGCTTGACCTCTTCATGATTTCTCAAGAAGTTGGTCAAGGTCTTCCATTCTGGTTGCCAAATGGTGCGACCATCCGTCGTGAGTTGGAACGCTACATCGTTGATAAAGAAGTAGCAGCAGGCTACCAACACGTCTACACTCCACCAATTGCTTCTGTAGAACTTTATAAAACTTCAGGTCACTGGGATCACTACCGCGAAGACATGTTCCCACCAATGGATATGGGGGATGGAGAAGAGTTTGTTCTTCGTCCAATGAACTGCCCTCACCACATTGAAGTCTACAAACACCATGTGCACTCTTACCGTGAATTGCCTATCCGTATCGCTGAAATTGGGATGATGCACCGTTATGAAAAATCTGGTGCTCTGACTGGTTTGCAACGTGTCCGTGAAATGTCACTGAATGATGGTCATACCTTTGTGGCTCCAGAACAAATCGAAGAAGAATTCAAAAAGATCCTTCAATTGATCATCGATGTGTATGAAGACTTTAACTTGACGGATTATCGTTTCCGCTTGTCTTACCGTGATCCTGAAGATAAACACAAATACTTTGACAACGACGAGATGTGGGAAAATGCTCAACGCATGTTGAAAGCCGCTGTTGATGATATGGGTGTTGAGTACTATGAAGCTGAAGGTGAAGCAGCCTTCTACGGACCAAAATTGGATATCCAAGTGAAAACAGCTCTTGGTAAAGAAGAAACTCTTTCAACTATCCAATTGGACTTCTTGCTTCCAGAACGCTTTGATCTTCATTACATTGGAGCAGACGGGGAAGAACACCGTCCAGTCATGATCCACCGTGGGGTTATCTCAACCATGGAACGCTTCACAGCGATCTTGATTGAAAACTACAAGGGTGCCTTCCCAACCTGGCTTGCGCCACACCAAGTAACCCTCATCCCAGTATCGAACGAAAAACACGTAGACTATGCTTGGGAAGTGGCTAAGAAACTTCGTGACCGTGGTGTTCGTGCCGATGTGGATGAACGCAATGAAAAAATGCAGTTCAAGATCCGTGCTTCTCAAACACAAAAGATTCCTTACCAATTGATCGTTGGGGACAAGGAAATGGAAGAGCAGGCTGTAAACGTTCGCCGTTATGGTCAAAAAGAAACAGAAACCATGTCAGTGGATGCATTTGTAGAATTGATTCTTGCAGATATTGCAAATAAATCTCGTGTTGAGAAATAAAACGATCACAGTCTGAGAAATATTTTTTAGTAAGAAAAAGCAACAACTATTTCAGTTGTTGCTTTTTCTATTTTGTTTAACCTGAGCTAGTAGTGATCGGTCAAACCACCACAAATAGTATCCTCATCAACAATCCTTTCTATCCATTAACTTTTAGATATAGGATATCCTCCTAAGATTTGCTTCCATGAGTTAGATAAGTTGACTATCCTCAATCCTTGTCTGCTTCATTTTCTTTTACGAGATCGTTTTGTGAATCTTTTTCAGAGAGTTTTTGATCGATATACTTGTCAATGTTTTCGTAAAATTCCTTGGTCGTCTCACTATCTAATTTTGTCGAATTATGGACTTGATTGACTTTCAATTGAACAGATTGAATACCGTAAGAGTCTTGTTTTTGGCGAATGGTTTCTAATTCTTCTTCTGAAATCGGATCTCCAACAACTGTCAAGACCAATTCATTGCTACTTGACTTGTAGACTTGATTAATGATCGTATGATTGGCAAACTCTTTTCCTACAAACTGTTTGATCCCTTCTTTTCGTGCTTGATCCATCGTCAGAGTGACTGCTGAATAGCTGGCTGGAAGAACCAATAATACAATCAAGGAGATCAACCCAATTCTCATTTTCATGTTTAGCTCTTTAAATGAACTTAAGGGAGATTGTCTCATCATAATTCTTGTTCCAACAATATTGATTAGCATGATAAAGACACAGTTGATCAAGAAAAGATAGAGAGCCCCAAATAAAAATCGTACATTTCCATTAGCTAAACCATAGCCTGCAGTGCAGATAGGTGGCATCAGAGCTGTTGCAATAGCTACTCCTGGCACGATATTGTTTGCTTCTTTTTTTCTTGAACCAATGACACCTGCTATCCCACCCGCAATAGCAATGAGAACATCCCAAATGGTTGGAGAGGTTCGTGCAATCAATTCGCTACTTGCATAAGATAAGGGAGAAATCCAGAAATATAGAGTCGAGACAAGCAAACTGACCAATACTTGAGTAAATAAAACCCCTAGAGATTGCTTGATTAAACGCGTATCAAAAATAGCTAAACCAAACCCAAGTCCAATAATCGGTGTCATAAGAGGGGAAATCAGCATGGCCCCAATAATGACAGCTGTTGAATTCATATTTAGACCTATCGAGGCAATAAAAATCGAACACATCAAAATCACTGTATCTCTTAATCGAACATGAAGGTCATCATATAGTTTCTCGCGGAATTCACGTGTTGAATAGTTTCCGGACATTGGTTACTCCTTTTATTTCATATAATCTTGTTTCTGCATGGATGATGGTAGAGAGACTTCTGTCTAAACTGACATATTTTTAATTCTCACTTGTAATTCTTTTGAACATTATCTTTTAAATATCCATCAGTCCATCCTGCATATTATATCAAAAATTTTACAGTCAGTCTTTGAAGAAATCAATTAATTTAAAAGATAGAGAAAGGAAGAAATTTTTGTATCCTTATCCGAAGAAGAAAAACGATATCTCCTCTGAAAGTAGATACCGTTTTAATGTTTAAACATGATGAGTATGTAGCAGCAATCCTAGCTGATATCTCCAACAAATTACGTGTTGAGAAATAATGAAAAAATAAAAAGATTGAGATGTAACGATCTCAGTCTTTTTGCTTTGTCTTATTGGAAAGTCCAGCAATTGAGACTCCACATTTCTTCATAAGTTTGATATAATAAGAAGATAGAGATTGATAAGGAAAAGTAGCATTAGAAACAGGTATGTAAGATGAAAAAAATATTAGTAGTTGATGATGAAAAACCAATTTCAGATATTATCAAATTTAACATGGCAAAAGAAGGCTATGAGGTATTGACGGCCTTTGATGGTCGGGAAGCTTTAGAGGTCTTTGCGGCTGAAAATCCGGATATTATTATTCTTGATTTGATGTTGCCAGAGATTGATGGTTTGGAAGTGGCGCGGACGATTCGTAAGACTAGCAATGTACCGATCATTGTCCTATCTGCCAAAGATACGGAATTTGATAAGGTCATTGGGCTTGAAATTGGGGCAGATGACTATGTGACCAAACCCTTCTCTAATCGGGAATTGCAAGCGCGTGTGAAGGCCTTGTTGCGTCGTTCGGAGTTTGCGGCTGATCCTCAGCTTGAAAATGAGGCCGATACGGAAATTGTCATTGGTGATCTTCACATTCTTCCAGATGCCTTCTTGGTTCAAAAAGGCAACAAAGAATTGGACTTGACCCATCGTGAGTTTGAATTGCTCTATCACCTTGCGACCCATGTCGGTCAAGTGATGACCCGTGAACACCTTCTTGAGACGGTGTGGGGCTATGATTACTTTGGTGATGTTCGGACAGTGGACGTGACAGTTCGTCGTTTGCGTGAAAAAATCGAGGACACACCGGGACGTCCAGAATATATCTTGACCCGCCGTGGTGTCGGATATTATATGAGAAACAATGATTGATCAACTAAAACAATTTGTAATGTCGTCGAACTTTGTCTTTGTTCTGATTACGGTTGGGTTTATCATTGTGGTAGCCTTGCTTTTGCTAGAAAACCGTAGGGACAATATCAAGCTCAGACAATTAAACGCCAAAATTAAGGATCTGATTGCAGGGGACTATTCCGAAGTGGTCGACATGCAAGGAAGTCCAGAACTGACGGATATGACCAATAGTATCAATGATCTGTCGGAGGTTATTCGCCTGACGCATGAAAACTTGGAACAAGAAACCAAGCGTTTGACCAGTATCCTTTCTTATATGACAGATGGGGTGCTTGCGACCAACAGACGCGGTCAGATCATCATGGTCAATGAAATGGCAGCCAAGCAATTGAATGTTAATCCAGATGAGGTGCTCAATACCAGTATTCTAGATTTGCTTTCACTTGGAGATGACTATGATCTACGAAGCTTGATTACAGAAGTACCAGAGTTGACCATTGATTCCCAAGATGAAAATGGGGAATACTTAAGTCTTCGTGTGCGCTTTGCTTTGATTCGTCGCGAGTCAGGTTTTATCTCTGGTCTGGTAGCTGTTTTGCACGATACGACAGAGCAGGACAAGGAAGAGCGGGAGCGTCGCCTCTTTGTCTCCAATGTGAGTCATGAATTACGGACTCCTTTGACCAGTGTGAAATCCTATCTGGAAGCCCTTGACGATGGTGCTTTGTCAGAGCCAGTAGCACCAGATTTTGTCAAGGTTTCACTCAATGAAACCAACCGCATGATGCGCATGGTCACAGATCTATTGAGCTTGTCACGAATCGACAATGAAACTAGTCAGTTGGACATCGAGTTGACCAACTTTACGGCCTTTATCACCTTTATTTTGAACCGCTTTGATAAGATCAAGAGTCAATCGCAAGAAGATACCAAGAAGTATGAACTGATTCGTGAATACCCGATCACTCCAATTTGGGTTGAAATTGATACGGATAAAATGACCCAGGTGATAGACAATATCTTGAACAATGCCATCAAGTACTCACCTGATGGTGGAAAGATCAAGGTAGGGATGAAAACGACAGATGCTCAGTTGATTATCTCTATCTCAGATGAGGGCTTGGGGATTCCAAAGAAAGACTTGCCACGTATTTTTGATCGCTTTTACCGAGTGGATAAGGCACGAAGCCGGGCCCAAGGTGGGACTGGTCTGGGCTTAGCCATTGCTAAGGAGATCGTTAAGCAACACAAAGGCTTTATTTGGGCCAAGAGTGAATATGGCAAGGGATCTACCTTTACCATTGTCTTGCCGTACGACAAAGACGCTATTAAAGACGACTGGGATACAGAAGAGGAAGAATAAGGAGTCAATGACAGAAGAGGGATTTAAGTACAGTATTTTAGCTTCAGGTTCTAGTGGGAATTCTTTCTACCTTGAGACGCCAAAGAAAAAACTGCTTATTGATGCAGGGTTATCTGGGAAAAAGATTACGGGACTATTGGCTGAAATTGATCGCAAACCAGAAGACTTAGATGCCATTTTGATTACGCACGAACACTCAGACCATATCCATGGTGTGGGTGTTTTAGCGCGGAAATATGGCATGGATCTATATGCTAATGAAGCAACTTGGAAGGCTATGGAAGGCACCAAGTATCTAGGAAAGGTCGATGATGCTCAAAAGCACATTTTTGAAATGGGGAAGACCAAGACATTTGGCGATATTGATATCGAAAGTTTTGGGGTCAGTCACGATGCTGCTGCCCCTCAATTCTATCGCTTTATGAAGGATGGCAAGAGCTTCGTCATGCTAACGGATACGGGCTATGTGAGTGATCGCTTGGCAGGTATCGTCGCGGATGCGGATGGCTATCTGATTGAGTCCAACCATGATGTAGAGATCCTTCGAGCAGGTTCGTATGCTTGGCGCTTGAAGCAGCGGATCTTGTCAGACCTAGGCCACCTTTCTAACGAAGACGGTGCAGATGCCATGATCCGAACCTTGGGAAATCGTACCAAGAAGATTTATTTGGGACATTTGTCAAAAGAGAACAATATCAAAGAATTGGCCCATATGACCATGGAGAATCAACTGGCTCGAGCAGATCTAGCTGTTGGCCATGATTTTGAGGTGCTAGATACCTCGCCAGATACCGCGACCCCTTTGACGAAGATATAAGATGGAAAACCACCTGAGGGTGGTTTTTTATTTGCCTATTTGAGGAAATCTACATCTAGTAATGAATTTGCTCTTTACCCAAAATTCGTGTATGATAGGAGTACTTTATCTCGAGAATAAATTGACGGAGAAATGTTAATTGTGAAAACATATATCGGTTATTTGGATTCGAAATGGATTTATTTTGATGAAGAAAACGAAGTATTTCAATATAATGATCAAAAAAATACTTCCAATTGGATAATGGTTGCTGCTCCACTTACAGTCTTTCTTTTAAAAGGAATTGCAAGTGTTTTAAATTCAGCCTTTGGGACCTTATCGTATACGATTAATATCAGTATTGCAATGATTGGAACTCTGATAGTTTTCGGAATGCTGATGATAGCGAAGTCGAGAAAAAAAGATCAGAGAACGGGTTGGAAAACAGTTGTTTTGAAGGAAAAAGAGCGCAAAACACTTAGAGCAAAGGTGCTTGCAATTTTTATTATGAAGATTCTTTTTGCTTTTTTAGGGATTTTTTTCTTGGTTACTTATATTAGAGAAACTGATTTTTTATTTCTGATGATCTACCTTCTTGCTTTTGCTTGTGTGATGCATTTTCATCAGGAAATTAAGACCAAAAAGATTCTTAAAATATTGAAGCGTCAAATGGGATCATCCGGACAATAATTACATCGAAATATGTTTTATTGCAATAGAATGAGAGCATTGCATCTTTGCTAAGCGATTTAATGGTAGATAATATGGGCCAAGAAATTTTGGGTGGTTCATCATTTAAAAATCTCCTTGATGAATTGATATGAAAAGAAAGGGTGTTTATGCTTAAAAAAGCAAACATAGAACATTTAGCAAAAAAAAATTTTCGTTATCGCATTCTAAATGTAGATAATGAGCATTATTTAGTAGACGTGGATCGTCCTTTTATAATCTCATACTTTTTCCCGTGGTTTTTGTATTTTACATCCCATTGGGCTATTCGGTTAACTGAGGATGAATTTAACACATTAACAACATCTAGAAACGACAAGCAAAGGAATGGTTTAACACATAACAAAGGAATTTCAGCTTCAGGAGCTGCGTTTGTGGCATTGCTTTTATCGAGAGCGTTTCCGATTGAAGATTATCTGTACTTCAACTCTCATTTACTCAATATTGGATTGACGTTATTCGTTTTTGGTATTGTGATGGGAATTCGCGTGTGGATGAGCAGAAGAAAAATTGTGTCCATGCTAGAGAATAATGATCATCTTATCAAAGTATATTGTGTCCCAACAACATTAAAATTTATTTTTTTATCGCTTCTAATGCCAACGATTTCTCTTATCATTGTTTGTGTGGTTTGTTATGCGGTAATAACTAATTTTGCTCCGAACTTTGTAGTTCATTTAGGTTTATTTGTTTTTGCACTCATTTTTTTATTGTCTGGAAATACAATCTATTTCTCAGCTGAGTCAACTTTCAAAGCTAAAATGAAATAATATTGAAGTGCATATATAAAATATGGTTTGAACAACATGAAACCAATCTGAATGGTAGTTAGATCATGCTCAATCACAGAAAAGGAGAAATAGAAATGAAAAAAATGATGTTATTACTGGCTGGTTTGGTTGCTTTAACAGCTTGTAGTCAGTCTAAGCAGGATACGAAAGAGTCGACTTCCAATCAAACGACGAAGGAAACAAAAGTATCAGAGTCTTCTAAAGAAGAAAAAGGTTTGAAATTTGTAGTAGCACCTCAGTATGAAGGTAAAACATCTGAGCTAATTGAGTTAGGAAAAAAATTGCTCAAGGAACATCCTGAAGTTGGTAGTGAAGGTCATATGGTAGTCTACTTTACTGGGGCTGTATCTGAAGGAAGAGCAGCGCTCATGTTGGTCAATAAGACAGATGTGGATATCAAGAAAGATTTGAATTTTTCAATTTCTTGGTCTTATGATGGAAAGACTATTTTTGATAATCAAAAGGTAAGTTATTCCATCAAGGATAGCGGCGAATTACCATCTCATTCAGCAACTTTGATATTGTTGCCACTGAATGAGGAACAATTGGGAATTGTAGATGGAATGTCAGACCCATCTAAGATGAAGCTTCAACTATCCGATATGATACTTGCAGACTGATATCAAAAAATGAATCATATAAAGGAGAAGTAAATGCGCCTTGTTTATCTTACGGTTGGTTTTGTTTCTTTGGGATTAGGAATTATTGGGATTCCTTTGCCGATTTTACCGACGACTCCCTTTTTACTGCTATCGATGGCCTGCTTTGCTAAAAGTTCCAAACGCTTTGAAACCTGGCTCTACCAAACCAAGCTTTATCAAACCTATGTAGCGGATTACCGAGAGACCAAATCGATTGCCAAAGAACGGAAGAAATGGATCCTTCTTCAGATCTACATTCTGATGGGGATTTCGATCTATCTGGCACCGATTATTTGGGTGAAGCTTGCTCTAGGTGCTTTGACGATTTTTATCACCTATTATCTCTTAAAAGTGATTCCCAATAAGTCCGAAAATCAAACAGAAGAAGATCCTGATTAAAATTGGAGAATTCAGGCCCTAGAACTAGGAAAAGAAGTGCGTTCGTGCTTCTTTTTTGGTATACTTAAGAGTATGAATTTATTAGAAAGTAGGCTTCCCATGGAGAAATTACAAGCCCTGTTATCGGAACGGTTTCAGATCGTTTTTTCAGATAGCAGTTTATTAGATACAGCTTTTACGCACACCTCTTATGCCAATGAGCACCGCCTCTTAAAAATTTCACATAACGAACGTTTGGAATTTTTAGGAGACGCTGTTCTTCAATTAGTTATTTCCGAATATTTGTATAAGGAACACCCAAACAGACCGGAGGGAGATTTGTCCAAATTCCGTTCTATGATTGTCCGTGAAGAGAGTTTGGCTGGTTTTTCTCGGGATTGCCAATTTGACCATTTCATCAAACTGGGCAAGGGCGAAGAAAAATCTGGTGGCCGGGACCGTGATACGATCCTTGGCGATTTATTTGAAGCCTTTTTAGGTGCTCTTTTACTGGATCAAGGAGTGGAAGCGGTCAAACGCTTCATTTATCAGGTCATGATTCCTAAGGTTGAAACGGGTCAATTTTCCCAAGTCATTGACTACAAGACCCGTCTGCAAGAACTGTTGCAGGTTCACGGAGATGTGGAGATCCAATACCAAGTGGTTAGCGAGTCCGGTCCAGCTCATGCCAAAGAGTTTGAAGTAGAAGTGTTCGTGAACGGTCAAACGATGGGACATGGTCATGGTCGTTCCAAGAAGTTAGCGGAGCAGGAAGCAGCCCGCAATGCAGTTGAAACGAGGAATGATGGGCCATGTATCTAAAAGAGATTGAAATCCAAGGCTTTAAATCCTTTGCGGATAAGACAAAAGTCGTATTTGACAAAGGGGTCACTGCCGTTGTAGGGCCTAATGGATCTGGAAAATCAAATATCACGGAGAGCTTGCGCTGGGCCCTGGGGGAATCTAGTGTCAAGAGTTTACGTGGGGGCAAGATGCCCGATGTTATCTTTGCAGGGACAGAATCGCGAAAACCGCTGAATTATGCTTGTGTCACAGTTGTCTTAGATAACCAGGATGGTTTTATCCAACAAGCGGGGAAAGAAATTCGTGTCGAACGGCATATTTATCGTTCAGGAGACAGCGAGTACAAGATCGACGGCAAGAAAGTACGTCTCAGAGATGTGCATGATCTGTTCATGGATACGGGATTGGGACGTGATTCCTTCTCCATTATCTCCCAAGGACGGGTAGAGGAGATCTTTAACTCCAAACCGGAAGAACGCCGGGCCATCTTTGAAGAAGCTGCTGGTGTCTTGAAATTTAAGACGCGGCGTAAGGAAACTGAGACCAAACTCAACCAAACCCAGGAGAATTTGGACCGTTTGGAGGACATCCTTTATGAATTAGAAGGACAGATCCAACCTCTTGAAAAGCAAGCGACGGTTGCTCGCCGTTTCTTGGAATTAGACCAAGAACGGCAGGTTCTCTTGCTGGATGTTTTAGTTGCTCAAGTCGATCTGACAAAAGAGCTCTACGAAAATGCTGATCAAGAAGAAAAGGCCATTCAAGAACAGTTGGCTTCTTATTACCAACGTCGTCAGGTCTTAGAAGAAGAGAATGTACGCATCAAGAAAGCCCGTCATCAGTTGGATGAGAGCTTAGCTGAGGACCAGGCCAGCTTACTTGAGGTTACTCGTTTGATCAGTGATTTGGAAAAGCAAATCGAAGTAGCTAAGTTGCAATCGAGTCAAGCGGCCCATAGTCGCAGGGAAAATCTTGAGCGGTTGGATGCTGTTTTAGCCCGTCTGGAAGAAGCGAAACAAGAGCTGGCTCAAAAACAAGAGACGCTAGCTGTGCTTCAACAAAGACTGACAGAGAACCGTCAGCAACAAGAAGAGTTGGAAAAAGAATTAGCCAACTACGAAGAAGATCCGGAACAAGTCATTGAGCATCTACGCGAGCAGTATGTCGCACTCTTACAGACGGAGGCTGAAAAATCTAATGAACGGACAGCCATTGAGAGTCGGATCCAAGCACTCCTGCAAGAATCTAGCCATCGTCAAGAGGATTTGACCAAGGCACAAACAAACCTCGAAGCTGCCAAGGAAAAAGAAGTCCGACAATTGGAAGAGTTGGATCAGGCACAAGCGACGGTCAAGGGTTTACTAGTAGAATATCAAGAGCAACTGGTAAAAGTGGAGCAGGCCAAAGCTGCCTACCAAGAGGCTCAAGCTACCATGTTTGACTTGATGGATGAGAGCAAGAATAAGCGGGCGCGGATCAATAGCTTGGAAGCCATTCAGAAGAACCATAGTAACTTCTATGCAGGCGTCAAGAGCGTTTTGCAAGAAGCAGAACGGTTAGGAGGCATCTGTGGGGCTGTTAGTGAGAATTTGAGTTTCTCAAAAGACTACCAGACGGCGCTTGAAATTGCTCTGGGAGCTAGCAGCCAACAGATCATTGTCGAAGATGAAAAGGCTGCAACGCGAGCGATCGATTTCTTGAAACGCAATCGCTTGGGACGGGCAACTTTCCTTCCGCTCACGACGATCAAAGCTCGTCAACTATCCCCTCGGAATTTGGAATTGATTCAAGCCAGTGCAGGATTTCTAGGAATTGCGAGTGACTTAGTGACCTATGAAAATCGGTTTGAACAGATTTTCCAAAACCTGCTTGGAGTAACGGCTATCTTTGACACGACGGAGCATGCGCGTGAGGCGGCTCGTAAAGTCAATTATCAAGTTCGGATGGTGACCTTGGATGGGACCGAATTGCGGACCGGAGGATCGTATGCCGGTGGTGCCAATCGTTCCCAAAATACGGTTTTTGTCAAACCAGAATTAGATAGTTTGAAGCAGAAAATGCAAGCTCTGGATGCTCGTTTGAGAGAAGCTGAGCAGGAGGTAGAGACCAAGGACAATCTGCTCAAGCAGGCGCAAGAATACCTGGCCTCTATTCAAAGCCAAGGTGAGCAAGCGCGTCTAGAGCAACAGCGGGCCCAATTGGCCTACCAACAAAGCCAAGAGCAACTGAAAGAAATTCAGGAACTCTTAGAAGCTTTGAAGTCAGAATTGGCAACAGATGCGACCCAGTCTCTTCAAGAAGAGCTGGAGTCTCTTACTGAGCAATTGGCAGAAATTGAGCTTCAAAAAGAAAATCTGAATCGCGACATTGAAACCATGAAGTCGGACAAAGATGTTCTGCAACAAAAGGTACAAAACCTGCAAGAGCAATTGGCAGAATTGCGACTTCAACAGACCGAATGTAAGAGCCAACAAAGCTATGAGCAAACAGATGCTCGTCGCTTGGAAGAAACGATCTCCCAGTTGGAAGTAGAAGAGCATCAGTTGCAATTGCTGATTGAACAAGGCGATGCCCAAGTTCAAACAGTAGATGTGGAGCAGCTAGCCAATCAATTGGCACAGGCCCAAGCCAAGAAAACGGACTTGGAACAAGGGGTCATTCGGAAACGCTTTGAGCTAGATGATTTGGAAGGCCAGGCCGAAGATGTGGCAGAACAGATGGAACAAGCGCGTAAGAAAAACGAAGAATGGATTCGTCAACAAGCCAAGGCTGAAGCGACACGTGAAAAGCATGCGGATCATTTGAACAAGCTCTTAACGCAAATTACCGATGAATTCATGCAAAGCTTTGAACAAGCCAAAGAGCAGGCCAAACCTGTTGAAAATCTTGCAGCAGCTGAGAATCAGCTCAAGAGCATCGAAAAAGATATTAAGGCACTTGGTCCTGTCAATGTGGATGCGATCGAGCAGTACGATGAGGTGAAGGGGCGCTTTGATTTCCTTTCCAGCCAGCGTGAGGATGTCTTGGCTGCGAAAAACATGCTTCTGTCCACCATCAACGACATGAATGACGAAGTCAAGGAACGTTTTAAATCAACTTTTGAAGCCATTCGTGAATCCTTTAAAGTCACTTTCCGTCAAATGTTTGGTGGGGGTTCTGCTGATTTGATTCTGACAGAGCCAGATCTTCTGACAGCTGGTGTTGAGATTTCTGTGCAGCCACCTGGTAAAAAGATCCAATCCTTAAACCTCATGAGTGGTGGAGAAAAGGCCTTGTCTGCCTTGGCCCTCTTGTTCTCGATTATTCGTGTCAAGACCATTCCATTTGTCATTCTGGATGAGGTAGAGGCTGCCCTAGATGAGGCTAATGTTAAGCGCTTTGGGGATTATCTGAACCGCTTTGATAAGGAAAGCCAATTTATTGTCGTGACGCACCGGAAGGGAACTATGTCGGCTGCAGATTCCATCTATGGGGTGACCATGCAGGAATCTGGGGTTTCTAAAATCGTCTCAGTAAAATTGAAAGACTTAGAAAATGAAGAATAATGATATTAAATTGATTGCTACGGATATGGATGGAACCTTTCTAAATGATCAACATCAGTACGATCAAGACCTTTTACGCAAGGTATTAGCAAGCTGCAAAGAAAAAGGCATTTATTTTGCTGCTGCGAGTGGCCGTGCCCTCCTTTCTCTCAAATCTCTCTTTAAAGGATTTGAGGACCAGATGATTTTCATTGCTGAAAATGGTAGTGTGGTAGAATTTCATGGAGAAGATCTCTACGAAGCGACCATGTCCAAAGACTTTTATTTGGGTGTTTTTGAGGCTTTGAAATCTTCACCTTATGCAGACCCGAATAAGCTTCTTTTGACTGGGAAAAAAGGGAGCTATGTATTAGAAACAGTAGATCCCGACTATCTGGCCTTGAGTCAGCACTACAATGAAAACATTCAAAAAGTGCAAAACCTAGCAGATATTCAGGATGAAATCTTCAAATTGACCACCAACTTTGATGCAGCTCTAGTACTTGAAGGTGAGCAATGGGTCACTGAGAACATCCCCGGTGTAAAAGCGATGACGACAGGTTTTGAATCGATTGATATTGTCCTCGATTATGTCGATAAGGGAGTGGCCATTACCGCCTTAGCGGATAAACTAGGGATCTCGATGGATCAGGTGATGGCTTTCGGGGATAACTTAAATGACCTCCATATGATGCAAGTCGTGGGCCATCCTGTAGCGCCAGAAAATGCACGTCCTGAAATCTTAGCGATTGCTGAAAAAGTCATCGGCCACCATGCGACTGGTTCTGTCCTACGCTACATGGAGGAAATTGTATGAGTAAGATTTCCTTGATTGCGCTGGATTTAGATGGGACCCTTCTCAATTCAGAAAAAAAGATCTCCCCTCGCAATAGAGCAGCCCTCGCTGCTGCACAGGCCCAAGGTGTCAAGGTGGTTCTAACCACTGGTCGGCCCCTGAAAGCCATGGATTTTCTTTTGGAAGAATTGGGAACAGCAGGCCTCAAAGAAGAGTATACGATTACCTTCAATGGTGGCTTAGTGCAGCGAAATAATGGAGAGATTCTCTCAAAAGTTGTCTTGGCACCAGAAGATGTCGCAACCATTCATGATGAAACAGCCCGTCTAGGCCTTCCGCTGGATGCTATCAGTGAGGGAACGGTTTATGAGATTCATGCAGATCGAAAGTCTCTCTATTCCCTTTACAATCCCTACCTGAACTTTATTGAAACTGATTTTAAAGACCTGCCATCCACGATTTCCTACAACAAGTGTGTGACAGCAGTCGATCAAGACTTTTTAGATGCAGCGATAAAGCAGATCAAGCCGGACTTATTTCAAGACTATGAAATTTTTAAATCTCGGGAAATGTTGCTGGAATGGTGCCCTAAAAATGTTCACAAGGCGACAGGTTTAGAGGCACTGGCAGCTATTTTGGGCCTTAAGGCAGATCAAGTCATGGCCTGTGGAGATGAAGCCAATGACCTGTCTATGATCCAGTGGGCTGGACTAGGGGTTGCCATGGGCAATGCGATTCCAGCAGTGAAGGAAGTTGCAGCGCTTGTGGCCCCTGTGACCAATGACCAAGATGCTGTCGCATGGGCGATTGAAAATTATGTGCTAAAGGAGAGTGAATAAATGGGATTATTTGATCGTTTATTTGGAAAAAAAGAAGAAACTGAAAAAGTGCTTCCGTCTTCGGAAGAAGTGACGGAAAGTACTGAGGTTGAAGAAACTGTCAAAGAGGAGCCGGCGGCTACCTTAAATGACAAGGAAGAGCAAAAAATCGCTGATATGGAGGCTTATTACCAAGAGCTCAAAGCGCGAATTGCAGCCACTCATCAACCTATTTCAACCGTTGCTCAAGAAGAGCCGGCAGAGGAACCTCTTGTTGAAGAAATCGTGACTTCAGAGACTCCTGAAGATCAAGAACCAGTAGAGGAGCCTCCAGTTGCCTTTGAACCTGCTCAAACAGAAGCAATTCCTCAAGAAGTTTCACCACTAGCTGATGACACGGAGACTGAGCCTCTTGAAGAAGTGAAAATTGAAGCGGAAGAAACTGAAGATGGTGAGGAAGCAGATGGGGCTAACGGTTCAGAACTGGAAGAAGAGTCACCGATTGCTTCTCCATCATCTGAAGCTGAGCTAGTAGAAGGGAGCACGACAGAAGAGGAGTCTCCAGAACTAGTAGAAGCTCAGGATGAGGTTTCAGAACCTGAAGTATCAGAAGCGATCGCTCAAGTGGAAGAAACTTCAGAAGTTGCAGAAGCTGAGTCCAGACTTCCTCAAGGAGAAGCAGCATCAACCGTTGAGGAAAGAACTGTTGAAGAGGCAGAGCAGCCAATTCCAGACGAGGTTAAGCCTCAGCAAGAAACCATTCAGGAAAAATACGATCGTAGCTTGAAAAAGACACGGACTGGATTTGGAGCACGTCTCAATGCCTTCTTTGCTAATTTCCGTTCAGTCGATGAAGAATTCTTTGAAGAATTGGAAGAACTCTTGATCATGAGTGACGTTGGGGTTCAAGTGGCCTCTAATTTAACCGAAGAGTTGCGCTATGAAGCCCGTTTGGAAAATGCCAAAAAACCAGATGCTCTCAAACGCGTGATCATCGAAAAATTGGTGGACTTGTATGAAAAGGATGGCCAATTTAATGAAGCCATTCGTTTTCAAGAAGGCCTTACGGTCATGCTCTTTGTTGGGGTCAATGGAGTTGGTAAAACCACATCTATCGGGAAGTTAGCCCACCGCTACAAACAAGAAGGCAAGAAAGTCATGTTGGTTGCAGCAGATACTTTCCGTGCAGGAGCAGTGGCTCAACTGGCAGAATGGGGACGCCGTGTAGACGTTCCAGTTGTAACAGGTCCTGAAAAATCAGATCCTGCTAGCGTCGTCTTTGATGGAATGGAACGTGCGATCGCTGAAAACATCGATGTTCTGATGATTGATACGGCGGGTCGTCTGCAAAACAAGGACAACCTCATGGCGGAGCTTGAAAAAATCGGCCGGATTATCAAGCGAGTGGTGCCTGATGCGCCGCATGAAACCTTGCTGGCCCTCGATGCATCGACTGGTCAAAATGCCTTGGTGCAAGCCAAAGAATTTTCAAAAATTACGCCTGTGACAGGAATTGTATTGACCAAGATCGATGGAACGGCTCGAGGTGGGGTCGTCCTTGCGATCCGTGAAGAGTTGGACATTCCAGTGAAGTTGATTGGATTCGGAGAAAAGATTGATGACATCGGACCATTCCATTCAGAAAACTTCATGAGAGGCCTCTTGGAAGGCTTGATTTAAGAGTCGAATAGAAAAAGACAAATTGTTGGAAGAACAATTTGTCTTTTTGTTTCCTTGCGCTATCAAAAAAACCACCCGAAGGTGGCTTTCCTTAATTCTTAGGTTCAGGTTTCCAAACCCATTCGGCTCCGTATTCTGCAAGGAGATCATCGGATGCAGTTGGTCCCATGGATCCAGACTTGTATTCATAGAGTGGTGCTCCATTTTCGGCCCATAGTTTTTCGATTCGGTCAATCAATTGCCATGAAGCACGAACTTCGTGCCAGTGGCTGTAATTGGTTGAGTCATTGTTCAAAACGTCAAAAATTAATTTTTCATACGGCTCTGGGGAAGCTCCAGTTGCAGTCGCATCTGTTTCGTAATCAAAGGAAATCGGTGCGATGCTGAATGTTTCTCCGACCTCTTTCCCGTTGATGCTCAATGAGAAACCTTCGTTTGGTTGGATATAAATGGTCAAGACATTTGGTTGCAAGCTATGTCCAAAGATGGAATCGGTTTGCTTGAAGACCACATTGACCATGGTTCCTTTTTGGGTCAAGCGTTTTCCGGTACGGAAGAAGAAAGGCACTCCGCGGAAGCGATCGCTATCAACAAAGAACGTACCAGAAGCATAGGTTTCTGTAGTAGATTCAGGGTCGACATTGGGCTCACTGCGATAAGAGATATCTTTTTTCCCTTCGATCGTACCTGAATGGTATTGACCACGGATAAAGAATTTCTTCAGTTCCTCATCTGTTGGATTGTGCAATTGCTCAAAAACTTTAACTTTTTCTGCCCGAATTGCATCCTTGGTAAAGGTAGCTGGTTTATCCATGGCAAGCAATGACAAAAGCTGAAGGGTATGGTTTTGCACCATATCTCGAAGGGCCCCAGAATGATCATAGTAGCCACCGCGTTCTTCAACTCCTAAGCGTTCAGCAAAGGTAATTTGGATGTTGTCAATAAAATCTCGGTTCCAAAGGTTATCAAAAATAAGATTTCCGAAACGAATGGCAAAGATATTTTGGATCATTTCTTTTCCAAGGTAATGGTCGATCCGGAAGATTTGTTCTTCATCAAAGGTTTCTTCCAATTCCTTGTTGAGCTGACTTGCAGTTTCCAAATCTGTACCGAAAGGTTTTTCAACGATCAAGCGCTCAAAGCCTTGCCCATCCACAATGCCTTCTGATTTGAGGTGTTTGGCAATGGTTCCAAAAAATTGAGGAGCCATGGACAAGAAGAAGACCTTGTTGTGTTCTGTTTGGTATTTTTCATCCAAGCTATTTTGCAATTCACGCAGGGCGATGTAATGTTCGGTATCATTGACATCGTGGCTTTGGTAGTAGAAATGACTAGCGAATTCTTGAGCTTGTTGTGGGCTATCTGCCAGATCTGTGATGGATTCTACCACAACTGATTCAAAGTACTCCTTGCTCCATGGTCTGCGAGCTGTTCCGATAACCGCAAAGTGTTCAGATAGATTTCCTGATTTATAGAGTCTAAAAAGGGATGGGTAGAGTTTGCGCTTGGCTAAATCTCCACTGGCCCCGAAAATGGTTACAATAACTTTTGAAGACATTTAAGTACCTATTTCCTATTTTATTAACCATATTTTACCATAAAATCTACAAGATTTCTTTGATGGAATCGTTGTTCCGAATATTTTCCGCTTGGATTAGAGGATTTGAGAGGAAAGCATAGAAAAAGCTAGAACCAATGTGGATTCTAGCTTGAGCTGTTATAAAATGTTTGGATCGACCTCCGAAGAAACTTGGTGAATCCATCAGAATACGCGGTAGACATAAGGATTATCCGGTTTTGTAATGGTCTGGCAATCGCTAATGTGGAGGACAGGCAAGCTTTGCTTGAGCTGCTTGTGGTATTCAATGGACAAGGTTCCTTTCGCATGGATCCAGGTATTGTTTTCGAAATGCTGCGGAGCACCCGTCGTTAAGAGACCGTAGACGCCAGAATCTGCGATACAGTGGATGATCCCAAAGCGAAAGAGAAATTGGCTATCCTTGTTATTGGGGTCATTGTATACAAAGCCGGTCAGCTCGATCGTCTTTCCTGCAAATTGGTCAGGATAATCATAAATAACTTCCATGACTTCCATATAATTCTCAGTGGTCACCTGGATCACTTTTTTATCAACATATTTCTTTGCCGCCTGCTTCATTTCTGACTCATAGGCTGACTTGGTAAAATAGCTACTAGTATCTGGTTTGAGATACTGGGTTGTTGTCCCTTCGTCCTGCTGGATTTCCTTGGAAGAACCGGCTGCAACCGGGAAGTGGTAGCCTTTTGCAGAGACTGTTTGGGAATCCAGTGTCACTGTAGGGAAAAATAGCCCGACAAACAAAGGAATACAGAGCAAGAAGATACTCGCCACTTTTGCCCAGAAGCCAGAGAGATGACTGTGGATCTTCATCTGCTTGACCCAGATGATCAGCTGCACAAGAGCTAAAACAAAGGACAAGAACATGGAAATATAAGCCAAGTAAGAATAGTGTAAGTTGATGTATTGATTGAGCTTACCAGATAATTGCAGGTACATGGTGAGCTCAAAATAGCCAGCTAATATCAAGAAACGAATCATAGCACTACCCCCACAAACCAAGCATAAAGGAGCACAACTCCACTCACAATTCCGATAAATTGCCAGATAAAACGGGTCTTGAGATAATTTTTCATCATGAGGAGATTTTTGACATCAAGCATAGGCCCAATCACCAGAAAGGCAAGAACAGGCGCTACTCCAAAACTTGTTAGAAGAGAGGATCCAACAAAGGCGTCCGCCTCGCTACAAAGTGAGAGGAGAAAGGACAAGACCATGAGAAGGAGAATAGCAATAACCGGTGTCGCGCTGATCGAAGTGAGGATCCGTGTTGGGACATAGACTTGGACGAGGCTGGCAAAGAGGCAACCAAATACCAGGTAACGTCCCGTATCAAAGAATTCATCAATGGCTTGTACCAAGACTTGGAAGAGCTTTTGACCCTTGCTCAAGTCCCTAAAATCATGTTCATGTACAGCCTTACGATGTTCTTTTTGGATCGAATCTGTCTGAATAAAACCAAGAAAGATTCCAAGTACCGTTGCGACCAGTAGGGAACCAAGGGCGCGGTAGAGGGCCATCTTGACAGAATTCCCAAAGGCTGAGTAGGTTGCAAAGAGAACGATAGGATTGATGACCGGTGCTGTCACCAGAAAGGGAACAGCAGTATAACTTGGGACTTTCTTTTCTAGAAAGCGATTGATAATGGGAACAATTCCACATTCACAGGAAGGAAAGATAAAGCCGATAAAGGTCCCAAAGAAGATCCGCCCAAATTTATTCTTAGGAAGAAAGCGGTAGACCCTCTCGGGGGTGATATAGACCTCAATAATCCCTGAAATGATACTTCCGATTAGGACAAAAGGTAGGGCCTCGATAATAATCGAGAGAAAAATAGCCCCAGCCTGCAAGACGCTAGAGGGAAGGTGTTGAAAGAATGTCATTACTTAACCTTCTTTGCTTCTTTAGTTGTAGCAGTTTCTGACTTCTTTTTTTCTTCGGGGAATTCGACTGTTTTTTCTACATCTGGAAAACTTGCAAAGTTTTCAAACATTTTATCAAGATCATCTGTTTTTGAGAATTTAATAGCCATTGTTGGGCCTCCTTTTTATTTTCTTTCATTATAACAAAAAGGAAAGAGCAAGGGGGAAATGGAGCATAAAAGGAAAGAACATGAGGGTCAAAATTATTCTATGAAAAATCCCTGAAACAGAGACCAGAACAGGCGATCTCACCCCTTGATGGTAGCAAAATATGCTATAATAGAAGCTATGGATAAATATGAAAAAATAGCTCAGGAATTGGGTGTTAGCTTAAAACAAATCGATACTGTATTGAGTCTGACCGCAGAAGGCTCAACCATTCCTTTTATTGCCCGCTATCGAAAAGATATGACGGGAAATTTAGATGAAGTAGCGATCAAGGCCATTATTGACCGGGACAAATCGTTAACGGCTCTAGCTGAACGAAAGGAAACCGTCCTTGCTAAGATTGAGGAACAAGGCAAACTGACAGAGGCGCTCAAGCAGGATATTGAAGCTGCTGAAAAATTAGCGGATGTCGAAGAACTTTATCTCCCTTATAAGGAAAAACGACGGACCAAGGCGACGATTGCTCGAGAAGCAGGACTTTTCCCCCTGGCACGTCTCATTTTGCAAAATAGTCCAGACTTGGAAGCAGAGGCTCGGAAATTTACCTGCGAGGCCTTCCCAACAGAAACCGCAGCATTAGCTGGTGCAGTGGATATTCTGGTAGAAGCTATTTCAGAGGATACCCAATTACGGGCCCTCACCTATCAAGAAATTCATGGGCATTCCCTCATGACGTCAACCTTGAAGGATGAAAGTTTAGATCCTAAGAGAACCTTTGAAATCTACTATGATTTTTCTGAAAAGATCAAGAATATGCAAGGCTACCGGACTCTAGCTCTCAATCGTGGGGAAAAATTGGGCGTTCTTAAAGTAGGATTCGAGCACCATTTGGATCGAATCATTCGTATTTTTGAGGCTCGTTTTAAAACTAAAAATGCCTATGTCGATGAGGTTATTCAACAAGCGGTTAAGAAAAAAATCGTTCCTGCGATTGAACGTCGGATTCGGACAGAGTTGACGGAGGTGGCAGAAGACGGAGCCATTCAATTGTTCTCTGAGAATTTACGGAATCTATTGCTCATTCCTCCATTAAAAGGGCGCGTGGTCCTTGGATTTGACCCAGCCTTTCGGACTGGTGCTAAACTAGCCGTTGTCGATGAGACAGGAAAGATGCTTGCCACCCAGGTCATCTATCCAGTTGCTCCTGCAAAACCAGCTCAGATCGAGCAGGCTAAAAAGGATCTGTCCTCCTTGATCAAGGAGTTTGGCGTAGAAATTATTGCGATTGGAAATGGAACCGCCAGCCGTGAAAGTGAGGCCTTTGTCGCAGAGGTGCTTCATGACCATCCAGGAGTTCGCTATGTTATTGTCAATGAAAGCGGAGCATCTGTCTATTCAGCTAGTGAGTTGGCCCGTCATGAGTTCCCAGAGCTAACCGTTGAAAAACGCTCGGCCATCTCCATTGCCCGTCGCTTACAAGATCCGCTAGCAGAATTGGTGAAAATCGATGCCAAATCCATCGGTGTCGGTCAATACCAGCACGATGTCAATCAGAAAAAACTGACGGAAAGTTTAGATTTCGTGGTAGATACCGTGGTCAACCAAGTTGGGGTCAATATCAATACGGCTAGTCCTTCTCTCTTAGCGCATGTAGCAGGACTCAATAAAACCATCTCTGAAAATATCGTGAAATACCGGGAAGAAGAAGGAATGATTCTTTCACGAGCACAGATTAAAAAAGTTCCTCGCCTCGGAGCCAAGGCTTTCGAGCAGGCTGCTGGATTCTTACGCATCCCTGAAAGTAAAAACATCTTGGACAATACCGGGGTTCACCCTGAAAGTTATAAGGAAGTTGAAAAACTTTTTCAACTTCTTGAAATTACCGAACTCGATGCATCAGCTCAGGAAAAATTAAAAGCTGTGAACATAAAGGAGATGTCTACTCAGCTGGATCTGGGACCAGAAACCTTGAAAGATATCATTGCCGATCTCCTAAAACCAGGTCGCGATTTGCGGGATTCCTTTGATGCACCTGTGCTCCGCCAGGATGTCTTGGATATTAAAGACCTGCATATTGGCCAAAAATTAGAAGGGGTTGTGCGCAATGTGGTTGACTTCGGAGCCTTTGTCGATATTGGCATTCACGAGGATGGCTTAATTCATATCTCCCATATGAGCAAGCAGTTTATCAAGCATCCAAGCCAAGTCGTCTCTGTAGGAGATTTAGTGACGGTCTGGGTGAAGAAGATTGATGTGGAACGCGAAAAAGTCAATCTCAGTTTGGTAGCTCCGAATGAATCTGACTGAGTATGTGCGCCAAGTATCCAAAGAAGATTTTGGGAGAGAATTCCGTCATCGAGCAGAGTGGAATTCACGTCTTCAAACCACTGGAGGTCGTTTCTTTCCCAAGGATCGACACCTTGATTTTAACCCGAAAATATACCAAGCTTTCGGGTTAGAGGTCTTTCGCAAAATCGTCCGCCACGAGCTCTGCCATTACCATCTTTACGATCAAGGTAAAGGATATCGCCATAAAGATCTAGCCTTTAAGCAACTCCTCCAGCAAGTGGACGGTCTTCGTTTCACACCTCCTCTACCAGATAGAACTGGGCGAGTCAAGCGGATCTATCTCTATCAATGTCCCCATTGTGGCCAAGAGTATAGACGAAAGCGAAAAATCGATCTGAAGAAATATGCTTGCGGTCGCTGTCACAGTCGCCTGCAATTCCTTGAAATGAGACAAGAGTAAGAATCGGTCTTTAGGCGGATCTCTTTCCAGTTCGACTCTGCTAAAATAGGTCTAACTAGAAAGAGGAAAATCAAATGACAGCATCATTTTACAAATTAAAACGACATCGCCTGGTTTCAGATGTGCTAGCTGGCTTAGCCGATAAATTTGGTCTTAGCGTAACTCTCCTACGCTTCTTGTTTATTCTTTTTACGGTTTCTCATGCCTTTATCGGTGTGATTATCTATTTACTGTTAGATACGACCTTGCCTTATAAGGACGAGGAGGAGCAGGAAATGTTTGACTATGGCCCTCGACCTCGTCGAAGAAAAGAGGCTGAACCCATCCATGATCAGAATGATAGTCCATTTTTTTAAAAGGAGATCCGAGTGAAGCAGAAGTTCTATTACCTTGCTTTTATTCTATATCTCTTCTTCAGTTTTATAGGACAGTTTTTCATTTTAAATCGTGTTTTTGGTGAAGGAGTTGGAACAGTTTTGATCGGAATGCTCCTTTTTCCACTGGGTATTTGGAATAGTCTCTTCTACCTCTTGTTTCTGCCAACAGAAATGGCTAGAAAGCCACAAATTTATCGGTTTTCGATTTTATTTCTTCCGATTTTGTATCTGGTTTTGTCCTTGCTGGGGGGAGGACCTACCACCTTTATGCACGGCTTGATCGCATTTCCTTCAAATGCGGTGGTCTATGCGGTCTCTACCGGAATCAAATCTATGATCAAAGATTTTTTGCAAGGCGAAGACTAGAGCATTCTTCATATGTTCCCATCATTTTCTAGAGGTTGGAGACCTTTGTCTTGGCCTCTTTTTGCTTGCCTTAAAAAGGAGTTGAAAATGGATCTTTCAAATGACACTTCAGTCTCTCGTCTGAAGAGAAAATCTGCTATAATAGAGAGAGAATTTGAAAAGGGAGAATGATATGGCAGTTACTGTTCGCGATCTACAGGAAAAGCTTCGTCTATCGGTTGTTTATGGGGATGATAGCCTCTTAAGCAAGGAAATTACGACTGCGGACATTTCACGTCCAGGTCTTGAAATGACGGGCTATTTCGACTATTACACACCTGAGCGGATTCAGCTTGTAGGAATGAAAGAATGGTCCTACCTGGTGAAGATGAGCTCTCACAACCGTCATCAGGTCTTGCGCAAGATGTTCCAGCCAGAGACACCTGTCATCATTGTCGCGCGGAATTTAGAAATTCCAGAAGAAATGTTGCGTGCTGCTGAAGAGAAGCAACTAGCCATTTTGAAGAGCAATGTTGCAACCAGTCGTTTATCTGGAGAGCTTTCTAGCTATTTGGATAGTCGGCTAGCAGAACGCACGAGTGTACACGGTGTCTTGATGGATATTTATGGGATGGGTGTCTTGATCCAAGGAGATAGCGGAATCGGAAAAAGCGAGACAGGTTTGGAACTTGTCAAGCGGGGTCACCGCCTCGTAGCAGATGACCGAGTTGATATCTATGCCAGAGATGAGATGACCCTTTGGGGAGAGCCAGCTGAAATCCTACGCCACTTACTAGAGATCCGTGGTGTCGGAATTATCGATGTCATGAGTCTCTACGGTGCGAGTGCTGTGAAGGATTCTTCACAAGTCCAAATCGCCGTTTACTTGGAAAATTATGCTAAGGATCAGGTTTATGATCGTCTCGGTAATAATGCAGAAGAGTTGGAAATCGGTGGTGTGACCATTCCTCGGATACGCATCCCTGTGAAGACTGGTCGGAACATTTCGGTCGTGATTGAAGCCGCAGCTATGAATGTTCGGGCTAAAGAAATGGGCTATGATGCCACCAAAACCTTTGAAGAACGTTTGTCCCAGTTGATTAGTCAAAATGAGGTGAAGGAATGAATCCAGTAGCCCTTCAATTAGGTCCGATCAGTATTCGTTGGTACGCAATTTGTATTGTCTCTGGCTTGATTCTAGCCGTTTATCTTTCCATGAAAGAAGCGCCCCGTAAGAAAATTGATCCAGATGATATCATTGATTTCATTTTGATCGCTTTTCCGCTTGCGATTGTGGGGGCTAGGCTCTATTACGTTATTTTTGAATGGGGCTACTATAGCCAGCACCTGGGTGAGATTTTTGCTATCTGGAACGGAGGAATCGCGATTTATGGTGGCCTCTTGACAGGTGCCCTTGTCCTCTACCTATTCTCTCGTAGACGCTTGATTGAGCCAATTGATTTCTTAGATATTGCGGCCCCAAGCGTCATGATTGCACAGAGTATTGGTCGCTGGGGAAACTTCTTTAACCAGGAAGCTTATGGAGCTGCTGTCAAAAGTCTTAACTACCTGCCCTCTTTTATTCGAGATCAAATGTATATAGATGGTAGTTACCGTCAGCCAACGTTCTTATATGAATCCAGTTGGAATCTGTTAGGATTTCTCTTGATCTTAATTCTTCGTAGGAAGCCCCAATTTTTGCGACAAGGTGAGGTCACAGCCTTTTACCTTATCTGGTATGGTTTTGGTCGGATGATCATCGAAGGAATGCGGACGGATAGCTTGATGTTTGCGGGCTTACGTGTTTCCCAGTGGTTGTCGATGATCCTGATTCTAGTTGGACTCGCCATCATCTTTTACCAACGACGCAAAAAAGCCCCTTATTATGTAGAAACAAAGGAGTAACATATGTTTATTGAAATTGCATACGGCCTCTTAGGTCTTGCCTTAGTAGCGCTTGTCATTTATATGATTTTTTTCCTCTCAAAGATTGGAAAAGTTGTAGATGAGACGCAAAAAACGATCCAAGTTTTGACATCAGATGTCAATGTCACCTTGCATCAGACCAATGATCTATTGGCAAAAGTCAATGTTTTAACGGATGATTTGAATCAAAAAGTTGCAACGATTGATCCACTCTTTACAGCCGTGGCGGATCTTTCAGAGTCTGTTTCAGATTTGAATGATCAAGCCCGTCAATTGAGTGTCAAAGCAGTGTCAGCTGGTGGAAAAACAGTGAAAGCCTCTATCGGATTAAAAGCGATTCAGATGGCTTCAAAATTATTTAAATAGAATCGAGGAAGAATATGGGACGTTTATCTAGTTTATTAATTGGTGTGATTTCAGGTGCTTCAGCAGCCTACTATTTATCAACAGAGCAAGGAAAGAAAGTCACTAAAAAGGTGGTGCGCTTCGTAAAAGATTATCAAGAAGATCCTCAAGAAGTACATGAATCGGTGAAACAAACTGCTAAGGATGTTTCAAAACAAGCAGCAGAAGTGATCCAACAAACCAAAGAAAAAGTTGGTTCTGGAGAAATTACGACAGGAACTGTTTTGGAGTCTGTCAAAGAAAAGACGCAAGATGTGGTTGAAAAATCTCAAGAAGTCTATCACTCATTTAAGGATAAACTTCAAAAAGAAAATCTAAGTGGCAATGACTTGGTTCAATCCATTCGCAAACAAACAGAATCAGAAGACATCGTGTTAGAGTTGGATGAAAAAGATTCTGAAGAAGCAGCTGAAGAAGAAACAAAAGAAGCATAAAAAAATGAGGCTCTCGGAGCCTCATTTTAGATTGAGGACAAAGTCATCTAAAAAACTTTCCTTAGGTGAGTGCGGACGTCAGCGAACTTCAAAGAAGTTCCATGACTTAGTTTTGAACCTAAAGTTTCAAAACTCCCGAGTGCCTGAAACAATTATGTTTCAGGCACTTTTCTCACGGCGGAAAATTTTAGTAGATGATTGAATAATTCAAACGAATAAATTTTTTTATTTTTGTAGAATTTTTCAGATTTGTAAAGAAGAACAGTTTGTCTACGCTCTCAAAATGAGGCTCTCGGAGCCTCATTTTTTGTGGAAGTGAAACGATCAGTTGGTAGTTAGAAGTTATTTTTGTAAAAAAATTCGAGAAAAATAAAAAAATCAGGCGAACCTGATTTTTATTTTTTTCGTTTATTGTAGTAAATTCGGAACCCTTGAATACTAGCAAAGCTAGAACCAATCGCTAAAGCAAACGCAAAGAAGGTATTCATTTTCGTTGCTAAAAAGACAAAACTAAATACAACCGTCAACACACAGAAAATAGCAATATTTAAAAAATATAGCAATTCACTTAATTGAGGTGCGGGTTCAACTTCAGGAGCATAGTCCTGAATAGGGGTTTCTTGGGTTTGTTGGGTTTGTTTGGTTAATTCGATATAATCGAATTCTTCATCATAGTGTCTTAAATTTCTTACGGGCATTTTCTCTCTCCTAACAGTACTCTATTATTCTATCATGAATTCAGGTATATAAATGTTACAAAAATGTTACAAATTTTACAAAATGAATAAATTTTTCTAGAATATCGGAATTTTTGTTATAATGGTTCTATGAAAAATATTATTATTACAGCAACAGCAGAGAGTGTTGAGCAAGCGCAAGCCCTGATTGATGCAGGGGTTGACCGAATCTATGTCGGTGAAAAAGATTACGGATTACGATTGCCTCAAACTTTAAGCTATGACGAAATAAATCGAATTGCCCAACTGGTCCATGCTGCTGGCAAAGAATTGACAGTAGCTGTAAATGCACTCATGCACCAATCGATGATGGATTCAATCAAGCCTTTCCTAGATTTTCTAAAGGAAATTCAGGCTGATTATATTACTGTCGGAGATGCGGGCGTTTTTTATGTCTTGAAACGAGATGGCTATCCATTCAAAACCATCTACGATGCATCAACCATGGTCACTTCTAGCCGCCAGATCAATTTCTGGGGAAAACAAGCAGGAGCTTCTGAAGCTGTTCTGGCTCGTGAGATTCCATCTGCCGAATTATTCGTAATGGCTGAGAATCTTCAGATTCCAGCAGAAGTATTGGTCTATGGTGCTAGCATTATTCACCATTCGAAACGACCTCTTCTTCAGAATTATTACAACTTCATCAAGACAGAGGACTCTGTGACCAAGGAGCGTGATTTGTTCCTAGCAGAACCAGGAGATCCAAATTCTCATTATTCGGTCTACGAGGACAAACATGGAACCCATATCTTCTCAAATAATGACTTGAATATGATGACCAAATTGTCTGAGTTGGTAGAACATGGCTTTGATCATTGGAAACTCGATGGTGTCTACTGTCCGGGTGAAAACTTTGTCAAGATTACAGAGTACTTTGTCAAGGCCCGTGATTTGATTCAAAAAGGAACATTTACACAGGATCAAGCCTATCTGTTTGATGAAGAAATCCGCAAATTGCATCCAGCTAATCGTGGTTTGGATACTGGTTTCTATGATTATGAACCAGATCGTGTAAAATAATAAAAAAACTAGGGCTTCTTCGTTTGTGAGTTTTCCTTTTTCAGGGAACGAAGAGGCTATTCATCATATCGACAATCTTGTAAATTGGAGAAAACATGACAAATACAAAAAAACGTCCAGAGGTTTTGGTACCTGCTGGAACATTAGAAAAATTAAAAGTTGCCGTTAATTATGGGGCAGACGCAGTGTTCGTCGGTGGACAAGCCTATGGTTTGCGTAGCCGTGCTGGAAACTTTACCATGGATGAGCTTCGTGAAGGTATCGAATATGCGCATGCACGTGGCGTAGATGTACACGTGGCTTCGAACATGGTGACCCATGAGGGAAATGAACAAGGGGCTGGTGAATGGTTCCGTGAATTACGAGATATGGGCCTTGACGCCGTGATCGTCTCAGACCCGGCCTTGATTGAAATCTGTGCAACTTATGCACCTGGACTCAATATTCACTTGTCTACGCAAGCTTCTGCAACCAACGTGGAGACCTTCCATTTCTGGAAAGAATATGGCTTGACCCGTGTCGTCTTGGCCCGTGAGGTATCCATGGAAGAGTTGGCAGAGATCCGTAAGCGTACCGATCTTGAGATCGAAGCCTTCGTTCATGGAGCCATGTGTATTTCTTATTCCGGACGTTGTACCCTTTCTAACCACATGTCTGACCGGGATGCCAACCGTGGTGGTTGTTCTCAATCTTGTCGTTGGAAATACGATCTCTATGATATGCCATTTGGCCAAGAACGCAAGAGTATCAAAGGACAAGTCCCAGAAGAATATTCTATGTCAGCCGTGGACATGTGTATGATCGAAAATATTCCAGACATGATTGACAATGGGGTTGATAGCTTGAAGATCGAAGGTCGGATGAAATCTGTCCATTACGTATCAACAGTTGCCAACTGTTACAAGGCAGCTTGTGATGCCTATATGGAAAGTCCAGAAGCCTTTTATGCCATTAAGGATGATTTGATCAATGAATTGTGGAAAGTCGCTCAACGTGAATTAGCAACTGGATTCTACTACCAAACACCGACTGAAAATGAACAATTGTTTGGGGCACGTCGTAAGATTCCGCAATACAAATTTGTAGGAGAAGTGGTGGACTTTGATCCATCTACCATGACTGCGACGATTCGCCAACGGAATGTCATCAATGAAGGCGACCAAGTGGAATTCTACGGACCAGGCTTCCGTCATTTTGAATGCCAGATCCAAGACTTGCATGATAAGGATGGAGTGAAGATTGATCGCGCACCAAATCCGATGGAACTTCTTACGATCACCGTTCCACAAGAAGTCAAGCCAGGAGATATGATTCGTTCTTGCCAGGAAGGTTTAATCAATCTCTACTCAAAAGATGGGGCAAGTAAAACTGTTCGAGTATAACAAAAAAAGAGAGGGTTAAATCTCTCTTCAGAATATAGAAAAACTCTATTAGGACTAGAAAAACTTCTCCTTTAGAGTTTTTTCTTTATATAATTATGAAAAAAGATTGAAGAAAATTGTCAAAATGGACTTTTTCTTCAATCTGTATAATCAACTTTTAATTGAATGCATTCTGTTTGGTTTTATTCTTTTCCATAAAGGTAACGACTAGCAATTAACCAAGTAGCAATATACATTATCACGTTAACCAAAAATGCGACAACGATAACCATATTCCAATTATGGGATAAATTAGTAGTTAGAATCCCCATAATTGTTGTACCAAAAAGTCCACCAATTTGTTTGTTAGCGTTTAAAGTTGCACCAGCAATTCCAGATAATTCTTGACCAGCAGCTTCCATAAGAATGGTAGTAGTTGCTGGAGTTAACACTCCGATACCAAGGCTCATTAAAGAAAATAAAGGGATTAGGATGTATAGTTGAATTTCATGAAAAAGGACTCCAATTCCAAAAATTCCTGCTGCTCCTACAATGGCAAAAATAATTGAGACAGTAGCGAGGCTTCCCACGGAAAATCGTTTTACGGCACGTGCGTAA
>JAGZKI010000023.1 GCA_018365265.1 Streptococcus parasanguinis
TCGTAGTTTTGCCCCCGCACAGTTGATTAGGAAGTACGAGTACCGCAGGTAGGAGTAGTTCCAATCAACCACTGCGCCAAGAGACAGAAATCAGTAACTTGAAGAGTTTGATTTCTTCCTCGCTTTTTGGATTCAAGGCTCGGGCAAAAAAGGTCCACAGGACCTTTTTAGTGCCCCCGCACAGTTGATTAGACTGGACGAAGAACCGAAAGGTTCGAGTACCGTCAATCAACCACTGTGCTGAGAGACAGAAATCAGTAGACGCAATCTCGTAAAAAAAGTAAGGTAGTAGTGAATCATCACTACTATCTTACTTTTTGTCATTTGCTCTATTCTAATATCAAAAGGCCTTCTTTGATTTCAAATGGGTTGTTTGGGTTGATGCGGTCATAGAACATGATGCCGTTGGTGTGGTCGATTTCATGTTGAACGACGATGGAGTTGTAGCCTTTGAGTTTGATGCGTTTCTTTTCCCCATCTTTTGTGAAATACTCAACAGTCACGCGGGCATGGCGAACCACATAGCCTGGGACGTTGCGGTCTACAGAGAGGCAGCCTTCCCCGTCGCCAAGCGCAGCATCTTGAACAGAATGGGCAACAACCTTTGGATTGTACATGACTTCTTGAAGGCTATAGGCTTCTTTTGGTGGGTTGCCATCGGCATCTTCTGGATTGGGAACCAAAACAGCGATGATTCGTTTAGAGATATCCAGCTGAGGGGCTGCGAGTCCCACTCCTCCACGGAGGCCAAGTTTTTCAGCCATAACAGGGTCTTGAGAATGGTGCAAGAATTGCATCATTTTTTCACCCAGGATAATTTCCTGATCAGACAAAGGGAAGGTCACGTCTTCCGCAATAGCTCGAAGTGTTGGATTTCCTTCGCGGATAATGTCATCCATATCAATCAAATGGGACGCTCTTGTAACTTTTTCAATTGCTTTCATCGTTTTACTCTCACTTTCTTTCTACCCTCCATGATAACACAAAAGAACCTAAAATTAAAGTTATCTGTCGACGGTTTCCGCATGTTTGATGGACAAATCATTCATCCTTTTTGCATCTAAAATCGTATAGATCCGTCCTTCTCTTTGGACTAAGCCCTCTTCGATCATCTGCTTGATGACACGGCTAAGGTGGCGGTAGCTGATCCCAAAACGCAGGGCCAGCTGATTCATCTTGGGATTGAGGGTCCCATTTTCATCGCAATGCTCCAGAAAATGCGTAGCGAGGCGTTCCTTGACTGAATAATGAAAGTTGGCAGGAGCTAAATAGTTGATCTGGTGCAATTTCTCAGCCAAGGTCTTGGCCGTAGAGCGCAAGAAGGTTGGATCAAGTAGAAGGCGCTTCTTAAAGTGCTGGGCTGGGAGCTGGACGACTAGCGAGTCTTGGTCTGCAATGACCGATGTGATACAGACCCGATCGAGCAGGAGCTCAATCTCTCCTAAGAGTCCAGGTTTTTCTTGGATTTCAAGGATGGTGTCGCTGCCGTTTTCAAGACTGTGGATAATCTTGAGTTGGCCTTTGAGAAAATAAGGAATGACATCTTGCTCAGAACCTTGGCGGCAGATATAATCTCCAGCCTGATAGAGAACGAGGTCCAGCTGGCTAAGACAGTCGCCTGGAAAGATCTGGTCCAATTGGTAGTCTGTGATGATATCCTTGAGTCTTGTAGATGGGGAAATTTTTTTCATCTTAATCTCCTAAAATAGGACAAATGTCCTGTTTTTCTATTTCTAAATTGATTATACTAGGATTCTATTGAAAATACTAGTTTGAATCTTTTCTAAAAAAATTAGTAAAGTCAAATGTTACCAGTAAAGTGTAGGAAATAAAAAAATGAAAAAAACAATGGAAAGAATCAGTCTCTTGAGCTTGTCGCTCATGCTGATCTCATCATTTTCAATTACAGCCGGTTTGCCAGCTATGAAGGCCTATTTTAGCCAATTCGGATATTCAGCAGGCCAGGTGGAACTCTTGGTTTCCCTGCCGGCCTTTGCGGTTGTGGTCATGCTCTTTTTAAATAGCCTGATCGAGCGATGGATGAGTGAGCGCCAGATGATTGTCGCAGGGCTCTTGCTCTTTTCAACTAGTGGCCTTGTGCCTTTGGTCGTGCAGGACTATCCTCTCATCTTTCTTAGTCGTTTGGTTTTTGGTTTGGGGACAGGAATGATCAATGCCAAGGCTATTTCGATTATCAGTGAGCGCTACTCAGGAAATGACAAGACTCGGATGCTGGGCTATCGGGGGTCTGCTGAAGTGGTGGGCTCTGCCATCTTGACTTTTATTGTTGGACAACTCTTACCCCTAGGCTGGCCAGCGATCTTTGCTGTATATGGAGGTGGTTACTTGATTTTACTCCTCTATATCCTTTTTGTCCCCTATCCTAAGGGGAAAAAACAGGCTAGCTTGAAGGAGAAAAAGAAAGGTTTCGCACGCCTTCGCTCCCCTCAATGGCGTTTTAGTCTGATGCTAGCTGTGATTGCTGGTATCATCATTTGTTTCAATTCCATCATTAGCCTGCGCGTGCCGGATATCATTGTTGACGCTCGTATGGGAACGGCGACAACAGCTGGAACAGTCCTAAGTCTGATGCAATTGACAGGGATTGTAGCGGGAGTGGGATTTGCTAGTTTGACACATGTTTTCAAAAAGAACTTGCTCATGATCATGTGCTTTGGTTTCGGTCTAGCTTTAGCCTTGATTGGCTTGTCTGGACAGCTGTGGAGCCTGGTTCTAGGAACCCTCTTGGCAGGATTTACCTACAGTACGGGAGTAACCAGTATCTTCTATCACTTATCTGAAAAAATCCCGACCAATCTCCTGAACCTTGCGACCTCGCTTGTCTTGATTGGCTGCAATCTTGGATCAGCTGTCTCTTCTTTCTTTATCCAGTTGGTGACGCCACTAGCTCCTTCCAATCATCTGCTCTTTGTCTTGATTGGTGCTTTGATGCTCCTAACAGGAGTCTTCGCCTCACAATTACTAGCACGAACGAAATGATTGAGAAATCATTTCGTTTTTTTAATTCAATTGATTGCGTCCTGTCACTAGCTCGTGTTATTATAGAAGGAGTGTGAAAAAAAAGAATAGTTTAAAGGAAAAATAATGAAAAGAATCATGGAAAAAGTGAGTATTCTCGCGCTTTCATTTATTTTGACGACCTCGTTTTCGATTTCGAGTGCGCAGTCGGCCATGTTTGCCTATTACAAGGGGATTCCTCACAGCATGATTGAGCTCTTGGTCTCGCTTCCTTCTGCAGGGATCATGGTTTCACTTATCTTCAATAAATGGATTGGGCGACTATTTTCAGAGCGTCAGATGATTGTGATAGGCCTAGTCGCTTACGCTCTATGTGGCTTTATTCCCTTAATCAGTCCAGCTTATCCGGTTGTCTTTTTGTCTCGGATTATTTTCGGGATGGCGGTTGGCTTGCTCAATGTTTCTGCCATTGCCATTATCAGTGAGCGCTATAAAGGAAAAGAACGTGTCCAAACCCTTGGCATTCGTGGTTCTGCAGAGGTTGTTGGGACGGCCGTTTTAACCTTTGGAGTCAGCCTTTTGATTCGCTTTGGCTGGCAGGCTGCCTTTCTCGTCTACGGTATCAGTATTCCAATCTTGCTCTTGTATCTCTTATTTGTCCCTTATGGTTCGAAAACAGTTGGTGTAGAGGAGAAACATCGGAATGATCAGATGACAGCTAGTCAATGGCGGACAGCGCTCGGCTTAGCAGTCGTTGCGGCAGCTATCGTCTTGTCCAATGTTATGATCACCGTTCGGATTCCAAGTGTGGTCGAGCAAGTAGGGCATGGTACTGCCCAAACTGCTGGGATTATTTTAGCAGCCATGCAATTTGTTGGGATCTTGGCAGGTTTGGCCTTCTCGCCCTTGACCCAGCTCTTCCGCGATCGTTTATTATTGGTTTCGGGTGTAGCTTTTGGTGTGGCCCAACTGTTGATCGGCGTCTCTCCAAATCTCTTGATTCTTGCCCTTGTAACCATCGCTTCTGGCTTCGCCTACAGTGTAGCTCTTACAACAGTTTACAATGTCTTATCAGATAAGATGCCAGCAGGGGTCTTGAGCCATGCAACATCCATTGCGGTTTTGGGATGTAGTACAGGTTCGATCGCAACGACCTTTGTCCTTAGTCTATTAGGGACTATCTCATCTGCTCCAGCCTTTATTTTTGGATTTTCTGGTATCCTCATGATCCTGATTTCCTTTTTTGGCCTTTGGATTGTGCGAAAGAGCGGGAAGTAATCATGCGGCTAGATAAATTTTTAGTGGATTGTGGCGTGGGGAGTAGGACCGAGGTCAAGCTGCTTCTCAAGCAAAAGAAAATCGCAGTGAATGGAAAAAAAGAGACAGCAGGGAAGCTACAGATTGATCCAGACAAGGATCAGGTGACCTTTATGGGGGAAAATCTGGTCCATGAAACCTTTGTGTATTATCTGCTTAATAAACCAGCTGGAGTCATCTCAGCGACTGAAGATGATCGCCACCAAACTGTGCTGGATCTATTGGATGAGACAGCCCGTCATAAGGAAGTCTTTCCTGTCGGGCGTCTAGATATCGATACCCATGGCTTGCTGCTTTTGACAAATAATGGCAAGCTCGCCCATGCCATGCTTTCGCCGAAGAAGCATGTGTCGAAGATCTACCGTGCCCAAGTGGCTGGGATCATGGATGAGGCAGATGTAGCCCGTTTTGAAGCAAGCATTGCCCTCAAAGACTTCACCACCTTGCCTGCGAGATTGCAGATCTTAGAGGTGAATGAGGCAAATGCCAGCTCCTACGTCGAAATCGAAATCGCTGAAGGAAAATTCCATCAGGTCAAGCGCATGGTCGCTGCCTGTGGCAAGGAAGTGGTGGATTTAGAGCGGATCTCTATGGGTCCTCTAACGCTAGATCCAACTCTTCAATTGGGAGAATGGCGGAGACTCCATCCTTCTGAACTCAAGTCCCTAGAGGTCTTCGGAGTTCCCTTATAATAAGCAAAAAACCAAGCAGTCTGAATCTTACAGACTGCTATTTTTTCTTTGTTTCAAAAAAATGTACTTAAAATACAAAAAGCATATATATTAGCTTGTCTTCTCAAAGTAAATCGATTATAATGAAACAAGATAGGTTGTGTATAAAATCACAATATGTAGTGATAATTTTTCGACTCACATACCTTATCTAGTAAACGTAGAAAAAGGAGAAAAATCGTTTATGAAGAAGTGGCTCTATCCTGTTGTGACAACAGTTGCCCTATTTTTACTAGCGACTTTAGGATTTGCCAAACCAAATAGTATAGCTAAAGTCCATGCAGATACTATTAATAGTGTGGTCAAATCAGTAAAGATTTCTAACTCTTCGGGTGGATCTCTAACAGATCCACTCGGTGTTTGGGAGAGTTTTCAAGTTGAAGCAGACTTTGAGTTGCCGAATGGAAGCGTAAAAGCAGGGGATCAGACCGTTATCGAACTTGGAAATGATTTTAAAGTCTTTGAGATGGATACCATTGACCTGCTGGATCCAAGTGGTCAAAAGGTTGCGACAGCAACGGTAGATGCTCAAAGAAAAAAGATTACAGTGACCTACACAGACTATCCTGAAAGAATGGCCAATGTGACAGGAAAACTGCGTTTCTTTGCGCGTATAGACCACCAAGTCGTTCAAGGACAAAAGACGCTTGATTTTACTCTTTCCATTAATGGTGTTCCTGAGTCGTTTGGGAAAATTGATTACAAAGGGGTCAATCCTGGTGAGAATCCTCCTACTCCAGAAGTCTTTAGCAAATGGGGTTGGACCAACTCAGATGATAAATTAAAATTGACCTACACCTTGAACATCAATCAAGGCCACACAGCCCTTCATAATATTGACATTAAAGACCAATTGGCCTTTACAGATGGAAAGATCAAGGCAGATTCTGTCAATATCCATACAGGAACTTGGAAGGTCAGTGACGAAGATGGGGCTTATCATTTGCGGGATACCACAAATGTCACGAAGAATTATTTCCCGGTTGTCGGCGCTGACGGTCGTTCTCTAACGGTTCATATTGGAGATCTAGCTCCTGAACAAGGGATGACGATTCGCTATGATGTCTATTTGGACAAGGTCCCAGCCATCAATACATCCTACAAAAACAATGCTAGCATGACAGCTACAGAAATCAAGGAACAAAATAAGGTAGCAGACGTTCTGTATCAGTTCTTTGATGGACACTTCAATGGTGAGAAATACTCCTTCACGATTCACAAAAAAGGTGAAAATGGTCAAGCGCTTGCCGGTGCCGTCTTTGCTGTGACAGCAGATGATACTGGTGAGCAAGTGGGAACTATTACGACAGATGAGAATGGTGTTGGCACCATTACGGGCTTGATTAAACAAGCTTATACGGTTCAAGAAATTCAAGCTCCAACAGGCTATGTTCTCTCAGAAGAGCCTATCAAGATCAGCAAGGATGATTTTGGGAATGACCTTGCGATTTCTCGTGATGTTGTGAACAAAAAAGAAAAAACAAGCGTTGCTGGTCAAAAGACATGGAATGACAATGACGACCAAGATGGCAAGCGTCCATCAAAAATCACAGTCAATCTCCTAGCAAATGGTGTCAAAGTTGCTTCTAAAGAAGTGAAACCAGATGCTACGGGAACTTGGGCCTATCATTTTGATAATCTCGATGTGGTCGATGATGCTGGAAATGTCATTGCTTACACTGTTTCAGAAGAACCTGTTGAAGGCTATGAAGCGACTATTGAAGGAAGCAATATTACCAACAGTCGGACACCAGAAGTTGTTGAGATTCCAGTAACGAAAGTTTGGAAAGACAATGACAACCAAGATGGCGTTCGTCCTGACAAGGTCACTGTTCGTCTCCTTGCAGATGGTCAAGAAGTAGCTAGCCAAGAGCTAAGTGCAGCGACTGATTGGAAGACAGTCTTTACCAATCTTCCAAAATACAATCACGGTAAACAAATTGTCTACACAGTCACAGAAGACACAGTAGCCAATTACTCTGCTGTGATTGATGGGACAACCATTACCAATAGCTACAAGCCAGGTAAAACCAGCGTCACTGTTACAAAACGTTGGGAAGACAACAATGACCAAGATGGCAAACGTCCAAACACCATTAAGGTACAGCTCTATGCGGATGGCAAAGCTCAAGGAAAAGAAGTGGAACTTTCTGCTAAAAATAACTGGACTCATACCTTTAGCAATTTGCCTCTAAAAGCGAAAGGCAAAGAGATTCAGTACCAAGTGAAAGAAGTTGGAACAGTCAAAGGCTATACTAGTACGATCGATGACAGTAACAAGGGAAATGTAGTGATCACCAATAGCCGCACACCAGAAGTAACGGAAGTAGCGGTTAAGAAGATCTGGGATGATGCAGACAATAAAGAAGGTCTTCGTCCTGAAAAAATCACAGTTCGACTCCTTGCGGATGGTCAAGAAGTGGCTGTAAAAGAAATCACAGCTACTGATAATTGGCAGGCAAGCTTCACGGATCTACCTGTATACAAGGAAGGCAAGAAGATTGCCTACACGATTACAGAGGATCCAGTAGCAGGTTATACAAGCAACATTGATGGTTTCACGGTAACCAATCGTCATACACCACCAACAACACCTCCTACCACACCACCAAGTACACCGCCAACGACTCCGCCTACAACCCCACCAACGACACCGCCAACAACTCCTCCTACAACTCCACCGACGACCCCACCAACAACGCCGCCAACGACACCACCAACGACACCGCCAACAACACCGCCAACAACACCTCCTACAACTCCACCGACGACCCCACCAACAACGCCACCAAGTACACCGGAAAAACCAGAAACTCCAACTACACCAAAAGAAGGAAAGAAAAAAATTCTTCCATCAACTGGTGAAGTTGTTGCTTACGGGTTGACCATACTCGGTGCCCTCTTAGCAATTTTTGCTTTGGCTTTGCTCTTGCGTGGTAAACGGAAAGAGAAATAAGCTTCATACCGATAAAGAGGCTGGGACAAAAGTCCTAGCCTCTCAATTATTTTTGGGTTGTCGAGCAAGACGCAGTGGTTGAGTGGGCTCTACTACGCTGATTCCATCAGCTTTTACAGCCCTACTCAACTGTGCGGAGGTGGGACGACGAAATCAAATTCTAACGAATTACCGATTTCTGTCCCACTCTCTTTTGAATAAGTTGCTTGAAGAATGATCCATCAAACTGTCCAAATTCCCAAGGTTCTTTTTAGAAAAGAGAAAAGCTCCTCTCAAAGGAAACATAAGTGTTTGACAGAAAGATGAAATCTTGGTAGAATAAGAAGGTCGAATAGACAACTAACTCTTTCTTGGTAGCAGGATATGCCAAACCTGCCACTCGGATAGAGCATAAAGAAAAGGAGCTTATCATGGCAATCTCAAAAGAGAAAAAAAATGAAATCATTGCACAATACGCACGTCACGAAGGTGACACTGGTTCAGTAGAAGTACAAGTTGCTGTCCTTACTTGGGAAATCAACCACTTGAACGAACACATCAAACAACACAAAAAAGACCACGCTACTTACCGTGGTTTGATGAAGAAAATCGGTCGCCGTCGTAACTTGTTGGCTTACCTTCGTACAAACGACGTTAACCGTTACCGTGAGTTGATCAACTCTCTTGGACTTCGTCGTTAATCATGATGCTAAGGGCGCCAAAAATCCGTATGAAAATAGGGAAACGACACAGTGTTCGATGAACACAAGGAGTTTCATCTTTTTCACTAGGATTTTAGCCCGAGCTCAAAACAGCTCTCTGAATTCAGAGGGCTGTTATTTTTTGCCAAGTGCTTAGGCCGTGTTCAATTGAATACAAAAAAAGTTACTCTATTATAGGGTGACTTTTCTTTTTCACTAGAATTATAGTACAATCTTCGGTTCGTCGCCTTGTCTAGAAACGTTCTATCCAGCAAGAATGGAGCTCTCTGGATTCAGGGGGCTGTTTTCTTGTCTTTTCCTTATCGAACAAGATCCATCATTCTGAGGAAGTCGTTTTGTTTGACAGATGTAATATCTAGAGTTACAATTGATGCATCATAAGAAATAGAGGTTATCGATATGATTGAAATTACATATCTAGACGGTGCAAAACAAGAAAGAGTCATGCATTTTGATTCCTACGAAGAGTTTGAACGCTCCCAACAAGCCTGCTTGATTGGGGTAGCAGATTTTTATCCTGTTGTGAAACTGACCTATAATGGGCATGAATTGGATTACCAAGGGACTTACGGAGATGTCTTCTTCTATTTGATGAAGCAAGATTTGACGCAGTACCAAAACTAAAGGAGAAAGAAAATGACAAAAGCAATTACAGACGCAACATTTGAAGCAGAAACAAAAGAAGGTTTGGTCTTGGTAGACTTTTGGGCAACCTGGTGTGGTCCATGTCGCATGCAAGCTCCTATTTTAGAAAAATTATCGGAAGAGCTTTCGGAAGATGAGTTAAAAATCCTAAAAATGGATGTGGATGAAAATCCAGAAACAGCGCGTGCTTTCGGCATTATGTCCATCCCAACCTTGCTCTTTAAAAAAGATGGGCAAGTGGTTAAACAAGTTGCTGGTGTACACACTGCAGCACAAATTAAGGCCATTGTGTCGGCGTTGAGTTAATATCATAAGCACTTCCAGTAGTAAAATGGGAGTGCTTTTATATATCCAAAGAAAGAGCCTTGCCCTCTTAAATTGGGAGCAAGGCTCTTTTGTCTTCAATAATTTTTTTCACGAAAAGTGACTTGAAAATTTTTGGAGGGTTTTACATTCACTGTGCAATAGTTAGTATTGAAAAGATTGAATGGCTTTTTTCAACTCATCTTGTAAAACGTTTCTTTGATCAAGTTGAATATAGACTTCTAACAGACAGGATCTAAGGTTGGAAAATTTATAAAAATCTTCCCTTTCTTCTATCGGAAAGTCAAGCGTTTTTATCCAAGAAGCTACTTGTTCTTGCTCGATTTTCCCTTGCAAAATAGGTTCATAGAGCACTCTAGCTAAACGCCAATCTTCATCATCAGTAAAACGAATTGAAATTCTTTTAAAGATTTGACCAAGTGTGTTAAAGACTTTATGAACTTTGTCATTAGGAAAGTCCGGATGACAAACTACTTCTGTCAAAAGATCAGCTCCATGCGCAAAAGCGTGAACCCAGCCATACTGACTGGAAAAACCTGTTGTATCCTTTTCTTTTAAAAGATAGTGTAAGCCTTGATCCAGTAAAATATATCTTATATCAGCTTTTAATCTTTGATAAAAAATCGATTGTTTGTTGGCATCTGCAGACAAGAGATTGGCATAAACGAGTGCTCTAAAAGAACGCTCAAGTGTTGATAGCCCAATCTTATCAATCTCTTTTTCTATTCCTTCGTCGGATGAAATCGTCTCAGCAATGAAATGAAATTGTTCCCGTGTAAAGAGTTCTTCCTGAATCCCTCTAGCCAAGCTTGTAAAAACGAGATCATCGCGAATTTCTGGTGAAGGATCACCCAAATGTTCCAGCAACCATTGGATTTCTTCTCGACTATAGCTTGGTTTTTCTTCTGTCACTTTACTTTGTAATTCTTGATACATCCCTAGCACCTCTGCATTTTTACTAGCTTATTTTAGAGTTAGCTGTAGAGGAGTTTATTCTCCCAATTCTGCACTGTAGGCAATAATTTGATCGACAGTGTCTGAAAGGAATTGGATGGTATCGCGAAGTGGTTTATCCGTTGAGATATCTGCTCCGATAATCATAGCTGACTCCAGTGGGGTCTTGCTGCCGCCTGATTTGAGGAGGTCCAGCCAATCTTTGGCACCGTTTTCGGAGTTCTTCAAATGCAAGTATCCCGCTGTTGAGATAACCAAGCCAGCCGAGTAGGTATAGCTGTAAAGCCCCATGTAGTAGTGGCTTTGGCGCATCCAGGTCAAAGCTGCGTCGTCATCGATTTCAACGGCATCTCCCCAGAACTCTGTCAGGACTTCCTTCATGATGCTGTTAAGCTTGCTAGCACCGAAGGTGCCACCTTCTTCAATCAAGGTGTAAACCTTGCGTTGGAAGGCTGCTTCCAACAAGTGGGTGATGAAGTTGTGGAAGTAGGTGTCTGTCAAACGGTGAGCCAAAGCAAAGCGTTTTTGACGAGGATCGTCAAACTGGTGTTCCAAATAGTCGCTGAGGAGGAGCTCGTTAAAGGTAGAAGGAGCTTCCACATAGTAGGTCGACATGTGGGCGTTGAAGTAGCTTTGGTTGTTGTCTGAGAAGATGAATTGACCAGAGTGTCCGATTTCGTGGATCAGGGTGTAGACATCGCTCATCCGTCCTGTCCAGCTCATGAGGACATAAGGGTGGACACGGTATGGGTCAGCGGCATAACCACCGGAATCCTTGCCTTCATTGGCTGCAAAATCGACCCAGCGTTCGGTTTGGTAGCGGGCAATTTCGCGGGAGTATTCTTCTCCAAGAGGTGCCACAGATTTCATGACCAAGTCATAAGCATCATCAATGGTGACATCTGGGTTGAGCGCGCTGTCCAAATCCAACTTCCAATCAGCAAAGGTCATTTTCTCAAGGCCATTGACCTTGGCCACGTGTTTGAGGAATTTTTGAGCGACCGGAGCGAAGTCCTTCATGATCAGGTCAATCTGGCGATCAAACATGGCACGATCTACTTCCTGCTCAGCCAAGAGGTAGTCAAAGACAGAGTCGTAGCCCCGCATATCTGCAATCAGCTTTTCAGACTTGACTTGAGCTAGATAGGTAGCAGTAGCCGTGTTTTGGTGCTTGCGGAGACCTTCTGAGAAAGAACGAAAGGCTTTTTCACGGACTTCCGCATTCTCATGGTTTTGGTAGAAGTTTTCATAGGTGACAAAGCTATTCTTGTAAACTTTTCCGTCCACTTCGAAATCAGCCATTTCAAAGTCGCCTGCCCGCATCTTGGTATAGATGTCTTGTGGTCCGTAGAAGACTTCACCCAGGTTGGTCAAGGTCTTTTCCACATCAGCTCCCAAGTAGTGAGCTTTTTTAATTTTAGCCTGACGAATGGCAAAAGTGAGGTGAGGGAGTTGCCCCAGGCGTTCGAGGACTGCTTCATCCGCTTCTACCAAAGCATCATCAAAGAAGGAAAGTTCGACGCTTGCCCAAGTTTCGAAATCCATCCCCGCTTGAGCAATTTCCGCAAAAGCTTCGTCGCCAAAGTCAGTGGTTTGTGGCATAAAGCTGTAGTTGCCAATGTGGCTGAGTTGGATCTGAATTTGCTCAAAGATCGCAAAGGCAGCTTCAAAGTCTTCAAAAGTGTGGAGCTTGCCCTTGTAGTTACGGACAAATTCATTGATTTCTTCACGTGTTTTTTCAATGGCACGCAAGAAGTCTTCCTGGTCTTGGTAGAGGGCTGTGAGGTCCCAGAGTTCGTTCTCAGGAAATTCAGAACGTTTTTTTAATTCCATAATGTTCTCCTTTTGATCGGTATTCTTCCTTAAGTATAGCAGAAAAAAGGACAGAAACATAGAGGGAGAGGGAAAATGCTTGTGTAAAAATCTTGAAAAGAGCTGGAAAAAAGTTAAGATTAAAAAACTTAAGTCCAACCACTATATTTAGGTAAGACATGGATTGGAATTTCGCTGATATACTTAGTACATCAGAGTATTGCATTTCATGCAATACTCTGATATACTTAGTACATCAGAGTATTGCATTTCATGCAATACTCAACACTAATGGCTCTAAAGAATATAAGGATTGTTTAATAATTTTTTGTGGCAATTCTTATATTCAAAATTTTAGTAAAATGTTGCTAATTAGTGATAGAGGAGGTTATTAATGGAAACAAGAGAAGAAATTGTCTCTAAATTAGAACTCATTCGTGAGAATATATTGGGATTTATTCAAGCCCGTTCACGTCAAGTTACACTTGTTAATCAAATGAGAACAGCCAAATTGATTCAACAAGATGAATATAACGATAACACATTGTCTCATAAATCCCTCAAGCTTGCTTTTTCAATCATGGTATTTTCAAGTATTTCGATACTATTAGGGGATTTATTGTATGTCATCTTACTTGGTGCTGTGAATCGATTAATCGGTGATATTATCTTTGAAGTTCTGTTCTTATCAGGATTTTTATTTCTATTGTTTCGTCGTATGAAAGGTTCAAAAGATAGCTGGATTTATCCAGCGACACTGATTATGGGAGGGATCTTACTTGTATTCCCTCTACGTTTGCTTTTGACTCCTAATCCTATAACATTAATTCTACTTGGAGTGTCAATTGTAGCCACCTATTTCATCATTCAAAATAAGCTGGAACTCATGATTGCGTTTGTGAATAAAGGTATTCGTAATAAAAATGAGCAGCATTTAATAGATTACCAAGCAGTAGTTGCAGAAAATCAACGATTAGAATTGGCCTATCAGCAAGAGGGACGTTTGATGGAAAATTTCCGGAATCAAGCTGTAGCAATTGGTCAAGGATGGTACCCTAAAGATTATTATGCACTAGATGCAGTGAACTATCTTATTCACGCGTTTAATAATTTCAAAGCAGATAATATAAAGGAAGCAATTAATCTATACGATACATATTTAGACCGTGCAGCCCGTCGAGCCTTTGAGGCAGAGATGATCGAACTTGAGAAAGAGCAGATTATTAATCAAGAACGGATGATCAAGCTTCAAGAACATGCAAATATTTTAAGTGCAAGACAAATTGCAGAAACACAAGAAGCAGCTGCTGCATCACGTGCTGTAGCAAGTGAACTTGAGAATATTCGTTATGGAAGATAACAAATGTGGGATGTTTATTAGGAAGGAAAGTAATATGAAAAAGGCAGTATATTTGTTGATGTGTTCTAGTTTATTAGTTATTGGTGGGTGTACATTTAATCAAAGAAATCACACATTATCACAAGATAACACAAAAGTTTCAGAAAAAAAGACTGGGACAGAACTAATGAACGAGAATGAAGGTGTAGGAGTAATTGATTTTTTTAATAGTACACCTAAAACAATTTTATACGGAATTTCAGGAAATGATGTCAATAAAAATTCTGAGGTTAAAGCGGTATACGTAATTGAAAAAGGAAAAATGACGAGGTATATTCTGAAAGGATATAAAGGCAATACATTATCGGATTTAAAATCAAAATCTGATGAAGAAATTTTAAAAATCGCTAAAAAGTATGATGAAGAATATTTTGAACAGAGAAAAGAGAAAAAAATAAACGCTGCAAATGAAGGTATAAAACAATCAGAGGAAAATATAAGTTCTGGTAATGAAAGTGAAGACTATGGACAAAGCTCTCTTGAAAATTATAAAGCAGCAAAAGAATTTTACTCGAATTTAACATATAAACAATTTAGAAAACCAAATTCAGATATTAAGTTGAAAGCAAATGTATGGACTGATTCATCGGGAAATTATGTCTCCCAAGAAAATTTGATACATATACCTTATGTAGATATGCTGGATTTAAGTGTTGACTTCGAATGGACAAAAGAAGCTCTTGAAAATGAGGTAAAATATTCTGATGCCGTTGATACGAATTTTGAAGCAACACCAATTTATGAGAGCATGCCATACACCATTTCTGGGGAGCAGTGGATTGGCATTAGAACTGAGGACATGTTGTTGAGTAGACAACTTGTAAATAAAAATATAAGATTTGATCTTGATAAAATTGGGACAAAAAATGTTACGGAAAAAGGTTAATCTACTATAATTTTATGTTGGAGATAATATAATTAATAGGAAAATCATTAGAAGGGATATAGATATGAATAAATCAACAAAGAGAAGTATTGCTATCGGTGCTACTATTATCGCTGCAACTGCTGTAACTTCAGTTGTACAGGCTGAAGAAACGACAGTTGCTCAACCGCATACAGAAACACCAGCAACTGTTTCAAATATCGATCATACTGCTGAGGTTACAAAAGAGGCAGTTGATACAGCAAAAGAGCAGGCTGATGCTGCGACTAAAACAGTAACAGAACAAGAAAACGTTGTCAGTGTAGCAGATCAAAAGGCTAAGGAAGCAGAAGCTGCTGAAAAAACGGCTGCAGCAACCTATGCAAAAACAAAAGAAGCTGCGAAGGAAGCAACTCCTGAAAATATTGCAAAAGCTGAAGATGCTATTAAAACAAAAGAAGCTGGTGTGAAATCAGCTGAAGAAAGTGTAAAAACGGCTGAAGAAGGTGTGAAATCGGCTGAGACAGCAGAAGCCGAATCAGAAAAAACTTATGAAGAAGCTACTAAAAAAGTAGACGATGAAAAAGCAAAAGTCGCATTAGCCAAGGAAGAAGTGAAGAGGGTAGAACAAGCTCTTAATGAGACAACATTGACCAGAGCACAAGAGACAGTGACGATTGCGGGGAATAAACTGAAAGATGCTGAGTCTGTGAATAAAGCAGCTCAAGACGAATTGACTCGCGCAAAAGACTTCGACGCATCTCGTCAAGCTAAAATTGATGAAACAAAATCAGCTCTCGATAAAGAACGCACTGAAAAGAACGTTCCTGCGCTTGAACAAGGTCTCGCTGATGCAAAAGCTAACGTAGAAGCAAAAGAAAAAGCTCTCGCTGAAACAAAAGCTAAAGCAGGTGTCGCTCAATCTGAAGTCGATAAAGCTCAAAAAGCACTTGACGCAGCAAACGCGGCTTATCAAGAAAAAGTCGCTAAATTGCAACAAGATGAAGCTCTCCGTAAAATCGTCGTTCCGGCTGAATACGCAAAACACGATATTAAAGACTACGATTGGTTCATCGCTCATCAAGATGAATTCATGAAATTGCAACCTGAAATTGACTGGGATGCATACAACCAAACAGCTCTCGGAACAAACAAAGAACCAGTCGACCTTGCAAACCTCACATCAGCTCAACGTAAAGAAATCGCTGAATTCGTATCTCAAATGTTGAATGACCTTAACCAACAATATTGGTCTCAACGCGAACCAGGGAAGACCATCACACCAATCCAATTAACCGTTGGTGGTCAAGAATTTGCAGATAATATTGCTCAAAAATATACGGAATTTTACCATAATAATGGTGGAACTCCGGAGATAGTACCAACAAACTTTACACATTTATTTGATGTGTTGATTAAATATAGTGCAAGAGAATCTCTCGGTCAACTTTTGCCTGAATGGCACAAAGAAAACATGGGCGGATACAAAATGTTAAATCTTAAACAAGACATCGCAAACGTTATTCGTAAAATGATGTTTGTTGATGGTGATCAAGCAAACGCTCACACTGACCACTTGATTTCACTTGAAGGTACAGGCGTCGGATTTAGTGTAAGTTCTGGCTCACTTCATATCTTGTCAACAAATCGCCCAACAAATCAAGACAAAGGAGACTACATTAGCACTGACGCTGAATATAAAGCATCTTTGACATCATCTGTTGAGAAAGAAGAACAAGCTCTTCAAGTAGCTAAAGCTAAGAAAGCAACTGCTGACCAAGCCGTTAAATCTGCCGAAAATGATCTTGCTTCTGCAAAATCAGCTCAAGTTGACGCTCAAACAAAATTGAATGCGGCTCAAAACGCTATCGCTAAAGCTCAAAAAGCTTACGATGACGCTCTTGCTGTCAAAGAACAAACTCCTGCAGCTCAAGCTAAAGTCGCTGAAACTGCGAAAGCTCTTGAAGCAGCTAAAGCTGAACTGGCAACTGCTCAATCAAATCTTACAAACTTGCAACAAGTTCGTGCACAACGCGAATCTGAATTAAAGGACGCTAAAGCTAAATTGATTGCTCAAGAAGAAGCTCTGAAAAAAGCCCTTCAGGCAGCTCTTGATGCAGAAAATGATTTGAAAGCAAAAGGTCTTGCAACAACTGAAGCTAAAGCTCAAGTTGAACGTGCTAAACAAGCCGTTAAATCAGCTGAACAAGCTGTGCAAGACGCAAAAGATTATCTTGAATTGCTTAAGAACGCACCTGTGAAACTCGCTGAAGCTGAAAAAGCATTGACTGAAGCAAAAGCTAAAACGGCTGAAGCTAAAGCAACTCTTGAAACTGAGATTGCAAAACTTGAAGCTTTGAAATTGAAAGCGAAAGCATCTCAAGAAGATTACACTCGTGTCTTCGAAGCTTATCAAAAACTTGTTAAAGCAAAACAATTGGAAGAAGCAATTCGTCGCGAACAAGAACGTATCAAACACGAAGAAGAAACTCGTCGCAACGAACCAGTTCGTCATGAATCAACTGAAAACAAAGTGATGAAGACAACTATTCCAACTGTAACCGTAACACCTGGTGCAATCACACCAGCAACACCTCAAGTTAAACAAACTAAACAAGCAAACACGAAAGAATTGCCATCAACTGGTGAAACTACTAGTGCACTTGGACTTATGGGGCTAGCAATGGCAGCTCTAGGTTTTGTTGGATTGAAACGCAAACGTGAATCAAGATAATAAGATAAGATAAAAAATCTTTGTAATTTAAAAAGCAAACATGTAAAAATGTTTGCTTTTTAAAATAGGTCAGGTTTGGTATAATATTGAGAAGTTATATTAAGGAGACAAACATGAAAAAAATTGGAACATATTTACTAGCTGCAGCCCTCTTGCTTTCCCTAGCAGCCTGTGCCCCGAAACGCTATGAGCGTAAGCACAGTCCGGTAGGGGCTTCATCGGTCAAAAAATCATCTGACAAGGCCCAAGAAAAAGAGCAAACAGAAGAAGCTAAGTCAGATGAACATGATAAAGAAGCTATTGGGACCTTGTCAAAAGCAGACCAAGCGGATATCTATTCGATCATTGAAAACAGTGCGTCTTTGACCTATTCACTTCAGGTGCAACCGACTCGTTTGCTGGAGTTGAACAATGATCACAGTGCAGTTGAAGGCTACTCGCAAGACATGTTCATTGATTACTACAATACCTACACGCCAGAAACCTATAATTTACAAGATATCATTGATAAATTGAATGCTGAAGAGACCTCGGACTCTATCCGTAGTCTGTCACAAGACCAGCTGATCCAACTAACAAATGAAAAGAAAGATGGCTGGATCTATTCGACAAAAGACAAGGCCTTTTACGAAATTGTATCTGGTGGTCGTGGCGGAGCGATGCCACCGATGGAAATTCCTTCACCGGATGAATGGGTGATCAATGAAGATTCAGTTGAAGTGACAACGACCATCCAAGGAACTTCCGATCCATACAGACGTTTTGTCTTGAAACGCAACAACAAGAATTACAAGGGTGGAACCCACAAAACACGCTTTTATGTCGACAGCACTGAATTCGCGAAATCTTAAAAATAAATAGAAGCTATACCTGGATCTAAAATTTTTATATAGGTCTCTTGGAAGATTCGCAGAAAAAGGCCCTTAAAGCCTTTTTCTTTTGGGCTTGAATATGTTAAAATAAAAGGTATACGTGCTTGGATACAAAGATGAGGATATAACATACAGATGGGCTGCGTCAATAGAATGCTATCATGCGTAATTGAACCCGGCCGAAAAGCTGTGTAAAAAAGATAAACTGTCTTGTCTTCATCGAAGACTTCGCCAGTTTCCTATTTTTACTTTGCTTTTTGCGGCCTTAGTATCTTGATAGTTGAACACGGGCTAAATCCCTAGTGAAAAAGATAGATTTCCTGGTGTGCGTGGCACACTGCGTCAATCTCCTATTTTCATACGGGATTCTACACGCCCTTTGTATCCTGATGAATTGAATTTTGGCCTCATTTCTTAGGAAAAAAGATAAGTTTCCTAGCACTCATCGAGTGCGGCGTCACCTTCCTATTTTTCTACAGAAATGTTCGGCAGGCCGAACCGTCCAAAATATCTTGATCTTTGTAGGCAAGTCGTATAATTTTATCAATCCAAAGGGGATTACAATGACAAAACAAGTGTTTCAAACGACTTTTGCGGGTCGTGAGTTAATCGTAGAGACTGGTCAGGTTGCTAAGCAAGCAAATGGCTCTGTTGTCGTGCGTTATGGTGAGTCAACTGTCTTGACGGCAGCTGTCATGTCTAAGAAAATGGCAACTGGGGATTTCTTCCCACTTCAAGTCAACTACGAAGAAAAAATGTATGCGGCTGGGAAATTTCCTGGTGGCTTTATGAAACGTGAAGGACGTCCTTCAACAGATGCGACTTTGACAGCGCGTTTGATCGACCGTCCGATCCGTCCAATGTTTGCGGAAGGTTTCCGTAACGAAGTGCAAGTCATCAACACAGTGCTTTCTTACGATGAAAATGCATCTGCACCAATGGCTGCCATGTTTGGTTCATCATTGGCCTTGTCTATTTCAGATATTCCATTTGACGGACCAATCGCTGGGGTACAAGTGGGTTATGTTGACGGGGAAATCATCATCAACCCAACGCAAGAACAAGCTGAGCGCTCTCTTCTTGAATTGACAGTAGCTGGTACCAAACACGCTATCAACATGGTAGAGTCTGGTGCTAAAGAATTGTCAGAAGAAATCATGTTGGAAGCTCTTCTCAAAGGACACGAAGCTGTCAAAGAATTGATTGCTTTCCAAGAAGAAATCGTTGCGGCAGTCGGTAAAGAAAAAGCAGAAGTAGAATTGCTTCATGTGGATGCTGACTTGCAAGCTGAAATCATCGCAGCCTACAACGGTGACCTTCAAAAAGCAGTCCAAGTAGAAGAAAAATTAGCTCGTGAAGCTGCAACTCAAGCAGTGAAAGACCAAGTAACAGCTGTTTACGAAGAAAAATATGCAGACCACGAAGAATTCGACCGTATCATGCGTGATGTAGCTGAAATCTTGGAACAAATGGAACACGCAGAAGTGCGCCGTTTGATCACAGAAGACAAGGTACGTCCTGATGGTCGTAAGGTCGATGAAATCCGTCCTTTGGATGCACAAGTCGACTACCTTCCTCGTGTGCATGGTTCAGGACTCTTTACGCGTGGACAAACGCAAGCCCTTTCTGTTTTGACCTTGGCACCAATGGGTGAAACGCAAATCATCGATGGTTTGGATCCTGAGTACAAGAAACGCTTTATGCACCACTATAACTTCCCTCAATACTCTGTAGGGGAAACTGGACGTTACGGTGCACCTGGTCGTCGTGAAATTGGTCACGGTGCTCTTGGTGAGCGTGCTCTGGCTCAAGTATTGCCAAGCTTGGAAGAATTCCCATACGCGATTCGTTTGGTAGCAGAAGTTTTGGAATCAAACGGTTCTTCATCTCAAGCCTCTATCTGTGCGGGAACGCTTGCCCTTATGGCGGGTGGTGTACCAATCAAGGCGCCAGTAGCAGGTATTGCAATGGGTCTCATTTCTGATGGAAATAACTATACCGTATTGACAGATATCCAAGGTTTGGAAGACCACTTTGGCGACATGGACTTCAAGGTTGCAGGTACGCGTGACGGGATTACAGCCCTTCAAATGGATATCAAGATCCAAGGGATCACTGCGGAAATCTTGACGGAAGCTTTGGCTCAAGCCAAGAAAGCTCGTTTTGAAATCCTTGATGTCATCGAAGCAACCATTCCAGAAGTGCGTCCAGAATTGGCGCCAACTGCTCCGAAAATTGATACCATCAAGATTGATGTGGACAAGATTAAGATTGTCATCGGTAAGGGTGGAGAAACCATCGATAAGATCATCGCTGAAACAGGCGTTAAGATTGATATCGACGAAGAAGGAAATGTTTCTATTTACTCGAGCGACCAAGCTGCCATCAACCGTGCTAAAGAAATCATTGCTGGTTTGGTTCGTGAAGCGAAAGTGGATGAAGTCTACCATGCCAAAGTGGTTCGGATCGAGAAATTTGGTGCTTTTGTCAACCTCTTTGACAAGACGGATGCCCTCGTTCATATCTCTGAAATGGCTTGGACGCGCACCAACCGTGTCGAAGACTTGGTAGCCATCGGTGATGAAGTCGATGTGAAGATTATCAAGATTGACGAAAAAGGTCGTGTCGATGCTTCTATGAAAGCTCTTCTCCCTCGTCCGCCAAAAGCAGAAAACAGCGAGGAAAAAGGTGAAAAAACTCATCGCCATGGCGACCGTCCTCGTCACCACAACAAAGACCACAAACCTAAAAAAGACTTTACTATTACACAAAAAGATTCAGAATAATCATTAGAAAAGGAGGAGCACGGTATGGGATGGTGGCGTGAAACCATCGATATTGTAAAAGAAAATGACCCAGCAGCGCGTACCTCGCTGGAGGTCCTTTTGACCTATCCGGGCGTCAAAGCACTGGCAGCTCACCGTGTTTCCCACTTTTTGTGGAATCATGGCTTTAAGCTTCTAGCTCGGATGCATAGTCAGTTCTGGCGTTTTTGGACCCAGATTGAAATCCATCCAGGTGCGACCATTGCTTCCGGTGTCTTTATCGACCATGGAGCGGGCCTCGTTATCGGGGAAACGGCCATTGTTGAAAAAGGCGTCATGCTCTACCACGGGGTGACCCTTGGGGGAACAGGGAAGGATGTCGGTAAACGCCATCCAACGGTTCGTGAAGGAGCCTTGGTCTCCGCTCATGCTCAGGTCATCGGTCCGATTGAGATTGGGGCCAAGGCCAAAGTAGGAGCGGGAGCGGTCGTGGTCTCCGATGTACCGAGTGATGTGACCGTTGTCGGAATCCCTGCTAAGATTGTTCGTGTTCACGGTAAGAAGGATGAGCCAATCATTCACCAAGAAGAAGAAAAACGCGAATACTATGTGAATAAGATGGAGCATGCTAAGGAAGCCAGTCATCGGTCTTCTAGCTTGTAAGGAGATCGCTACGTGATTCGATCAACCAATACATTGAATGACCACCAACTACTGGAAGTAAAGGCCCTTATTGCCATCTGTCAGAAGTATGACGGAACGTTTCGGGATCCTTATCTCTCCAATATGCTCAATTTTGACCCCGATATGCCCGCCTTTTTACTTTATTATGAAAAAGGTGAACTTGTTGGTCTATTAACTATCTATGCGGATGACCAAGATGTGGAAGTAGCGATCCTGGTCCATCCCAATCATCGACGCCAGGGAATTGCGCGTGCTTTGTATGGAAGTTTTGAGAAAGAAACGGCATCTTATCCAATTGAGTCTGTGACTTTTCAGACAGAGCGTATTTTTCTAGAGAATCATCCTGATTTTGCCAGCAATTGGGGCCTGGTCGAGGATGAAGAGACAGAAACCTGGTTAGGACGTGATCGAACCGCTTATGTATTAGATTCCCGTTCGGATGTCGATGTGCTCTTGGCGGAACCTTCTTATCTTGAAGCCATTGCCCAGCTCCACCACCAAACCTTCTCAGATGAAGTGGAAGCATCGGAAGTGAGCCACAGATACATTTCAGAGGCTTTAAAGGATCCTGATAGTCTGCTGTACATATTACTCAAAGAAGGTCAAGTGATTGGCGTTTGTACGGTCGATGTATCTGGAAAATGCAATTACCTTTATGGACTTGCGATCGTTGAAGTTTATCGTGGGCAAGGTTACGGAAGCTATCTGGCAAAATCCCTCATCAACCAACTCATGGAGCAAAATGATAAGGCATTTCAGATTGCAGTGGAAGATAGCAATGTAGGTGCCAAACGCTTGTATGAAAAGATTGGCTTTATCAAACAGACTCAGGCGGTTTATTTGAAGCCAAAAGAGTAGAAACAGAAAGGAAATGAAGCGTGTTAAAAATTTATGATACCATGTCTCGTGATTTGCGAGAATTTATCCCCATCGAGGAAGGAAAGGTCCGCATGTATGTTTGTGGGCCAACGGTTTACAACTATATCCACGTAGGGAATGCCCGTTCAACGGTAGCCTTTGACACGATTCGTCGCTACTTTGAGTATCGTGGCTACGAAGTTGCCTACATTTCCAATTTTACAGATGTGGATGATAAGATCATTAACCGTGCCAAAGAAGAAGGCATTACGCCACAGGAAGTGGCAGACAAGTATATTGCGGCTTTCCGTGAGGATGTGACGGCTCTTGGCGTGAAACCTGCAACCCGCCACCCTCGTGTGGTCGAGTTTATGGATGACATCATTCGTTTTGTCGCTGACTTGATCGAAAAAGGCTATGCCTATGAGAGTCAAGGCGATGTCTATTTCCGTGTGGAAAAATCCCACAACTATGCTAAGTTAGCCAATAAAACCCTAGAAGACTTGGAGCTAGGCGCTTCAGGTCGGACAGATGAAGAAACAGCTCGCAAGGAAAATCCAGTCGACTTTGCCCTTTGGAAAGCTGCCAAACCAGGTGAGATTTCTTGGGACAGCCCTTGGGGACCTGGTCGTCCTGGTTGGCACATTGAGTGTTCGGTCATGTCAACGGGGATTTTAGGCGATACTATTGATATCCACGGTGGTGGAGCTGACCTTGAGTTTCCGCATCATACCAACGAAATTGCTCAGTCTGAAGCTAAAACAGGCAAGACTTTTGCCAATTACTGGATGCACAATGGCTTTGTCAATATTGACAATGTCAAGATGTCCAAGTCCTTAGGCAACTTTATCACCGTGCATGATGCATTGAAGACTATCGACGGCCAAGTGCTTCGCTTCTTCTTTGCAACCCAGCACTACCGCAAGCCCATTAACTTCACAGAAAAAGCGGTGCGCGATGCGGAGACCAACCTCAAGTATTTGAAAAATACCTATGAGCAACCGTTCACAGGAGAAGTGGATCCAGCAGACTTACAAAGCTTTGTGGACAAGTTTATCGCGGCTATGGATGAAGATATCAATGCGGCAAACGGCATCACTGTCGTCTTTGAATTGGCTAAATGGATCAATTCAGGTCACTACAATCAAGACGTCAAAGATGCCTTGACCAAGATGTTAGAAGTCTTTGGAGTGGTCTTTGTTGAAGAAGTTTTGGATGCGGATATTGAAGCCTTGATCGCTGAACGTCAGGAAGCGCGGGCTAAGAAAGATTTTGCGCGAGCAGATGCCATTCGCGATGAATTGGCTGCGCAAGGAATCAAGCTCTTGGATACAAAAGAAGGTGTAAGGTGGACACGTGATTGATGTCAATCTAATCAATGGAATTGCCCTTGCCTTTGAGGGAGATGCGGTCTATTCCATGTATATTCGCAGACACTTGATTTTTCAAGGGATGACCAAGCCCAATAAGCTTCACCAGGCTGCCACCCGCTATGTCTCTGCTAGGGCTCAAGCCAGCTTGATTGAAAGCATGCTGGAGCAAGAAATTCTGACGGAAAAAGAGTTGGAGATCTACAAGCGCGGTCGCAATACCAATAGTCATACCAAGGCCAAAAATGCGGATGTCGTGACCTATCGGATGTCGACAGGCTTTGAGGCTGTCATGGGCTATCTCCATATGACGGGGGAGCTCTCTCGTCTAGAAGAGCTGATTGACTGGTGCATCCAGCAAGTAGAAGAAGGAAGAAAGCAGTGAAAAATATCAGAGAGTGGTTTCCTCATGCAGAGGTGACGGATCAAGCCAATCCACCAGCTGGTTATGTAGCCGTTCCCCTTCAGGCTCATCAATGGTTGCTGTTGAAGGAAGAAGAACTAACCGAGCGAGAAAAACAATTGATTTCCTGGTTGGGCGGTGAAGAAGAGGTTGCCCCCAATCCTTGGTACCAGTACCTGATCGATGGAAAGGGAGAAGCCCCTCAAGTCATCAAAAAAATACAGCTCGTCTATTGCCACATATCGCATTCAACAGCGGAAGGGACAGCTTCTTGGTTAGAGATGATGCAGACACTCTTGCCCAATTTCCGAGCAACCTTGCAACTGAGCGGACAAGATTATGTGCTCATTCTGGACCAAGACCAGTCTTTGCCTGTGGCCGATATCTTAAAAGATACCGTCTCTGCCATGGAGTATGACTTCAATATTCGTTTATCTATCCTGGTCGGGCAAGTATGGACCGAGTCTAAAGACGGGAAAGTGTCTCCTGTCATTCGAGCAGAACAGGCTGTCTTTCGAGCTTGGATTCGAGAAGGCCATCAAGGTGTCTATCGCTTTTCTCAACTCTATCTGTGGGGAATCGAGCAGGCAGATCTGGATCTCATCCCGATCAAGGCACGCTTGCATCAGTTGATTGAAAGTCAAGATCAATTGCAAGACATCATTGTTGCTCTTTGGGACAATGGGGCAGTCGTCACCAAGGCCGCCCAGCAACTCTATCTCCACCGCAATTCGCTCCAATACAAGATTGACAAGTGGGAGGAGTTGACGGGTCTTCAGTTGAAAAATCTGACAGATCTAGCCCTGTGCTATCATTTGGTCTTACAAGATGTGATTTAAACGGAATCAATCCAGAGTTTTGTGCAACTTGCACAAAACTCTTTTTCTTTTTTGTGAGACTTGCCATAGATTTGTAAAACGTTTTCATTTACAATAGAACTATAAAAATCAAAGGAGTACCATCATGGTAGAATTGAATCTTAGTCACATTTATAAAAAATATCCAAATAGCGAACATTACTCAGTTGAAGACTTCAACTTGGACATCAAAGATAAAGAATTTATCGTTTTCGTAGGTCCTTCAGGATGTGGTAAATCAACGACTCTTCGTATGATCGCTGGTCTTGAAGACATCACAGAAGGTGAATGTTCAATCGATGGCACTGTTGTAAACAACGTGGCACCTAAAGACCGTGATATCGCCATGGTATTCCAAAACTACGCTCTTTACCCACACATGACTGTGTACGATAACATGGCATTTGGTTTGAAATTGCGTAAATACAGCAAAGAAGATATCGACAAACGTGTACAAGAAGCAGCTGAAATCCTTGGCTTGAAAGAATTCTTGGATCGTAAACCAGCTGACCTTTCTGGTGGTCAACGTCAACGTGTGGCTATGGGACGTGCCATTGTCCGTGATGCAAAAGTATTCTTGATGGACGAACCTTTGTCAAACTTGGATGCGAAACTTCGTGTATCCATGCGTGCTGAAATTGCGAAAATCCACCGTCGTATCGGAGCTACAACAATCTATGTAACCCACGACCAAACAGAAGCGATGACATTGGCTGACCGTATCGTTATCATGTCTGCTACTAAAAACCCAGCTGGTACAGGTACTATCGGACGTGTAGAACAAATCGGAACTCCACAAGAAGTGTACAAAAACCCAGTCAACAAATTCGTAGCTGGATTCATCGGAAGCCCTGCCATGAACTTCATTAACGTGAAATTGGAAGGTGGATACATCGTTGCCAATGGCTTGAATTTGAAAGTTCCAGAAGGTGCTTTGAAAGTTCTTCGTGAAAAAGGCTATGATGGTAAAGAAATCATCTTTGGTATCCGTCCAGAAGACGTGAATACAGAAGCTGCTTTCCTTGAAACATTCCCAGAATCAGTAGTAAAAGCAACCATCTCTGTATCTGAATTGCTTGGTTCAGAATCTCACTTGTACTGCCAAGTTGGTGACAACGAATTCATCGCTAAAGTAGATGCACGTGACTACCTTGGAACTGGTGAAACTATCGAACTTGGATTTGACTTGAACAAAGCTCACTTCTTCGACAAAGAAACTGAAAAAACAGTATACTAATACCTACTGACACTGTAGAGACTGAGACGATATGTCTCAGTTTCTTTCATTTTAAGGAGACAAAACATGGAAAAAGACTGGTGGAAGGGGAAGGTCGCTTATCAGATCTACCCAAAAAGCTTTAAGGACAGCAATGGTGATGGCGTTGGGGATTTGAAAGGAATCACGGAGAAACTCGATTACCTTCAAGACTTAGGGATTGATATTCTCTGGTTATCCCCTATTTACAAGAGTCCGTTTATTGACCAGGGTTACGATATTTCCGATTATTATGCCATTGATCCTATTTTTGGAACCATGGAAGATATGGAAGAGCTGATCGCTGAAGGCAAAAAGCGGGGCATTTCCATCATCATGGATTTGGTGGTTAACCACTGCTCCAGTCATCACGAATGGTTCCAAAAAGCTCTAGCGGATCCAGATGGTCCTTATGCGGATTACTTTTACTTCATCGAAAGTGACAAGGAACCCAATAACTGGGAAAGTTACTTTGGAGGCAGTGTCTGGGAACCGGTTCCTGGTACTAACAAATACTATCTCCATTCCTTCCACAAGGATCAGCCAGACCTCAATTGGCAAAATCCTGTCGTGCGCGAAGAAATTTATAAGATGATCAACTGGTGGTTGAACAAGGGAATCGCGGGCTTTCGGATCGACGCCATTATCAACATTAAAAAAGATTTAGAATGGCGTTCGCTTCCGTCCGATCGTGATAATGGCCTGGTTCCAGTACCGGAATCGCTGGTCAATGCCCAACCGATTGAACCTTTCTTGAAAGAGTTAAAGGAGCGGACCTTCGCCAAGTACAATGCCTTCACTGTAGGGGAAGTTTTCAATGAAACCGATGAAGAGTTGCACTTCTTTATCGGAAAAGATGGCGTCTTCTCTTCCATCTTTGACTTCAAACAAACCATGCTGGGTCAGGAAGGAAAAGGCTGGTTTGACCATAGTCTTCCAACAGCAGATGAACTCAAGGAAAGTATTTTCCAAGCCCATGAACGTGCGGATAGCATTGGGGTTCTCTCGACCATCATTGAAAACCACGACGAACCTCGTGGCGTGTCCCACTATATCGCAGAAGGTCCAGTAAACGATACCAGTAAAAAAGCTCTGGGAACCATTCAGGTTTTGCGTAAGGGAATTCCTTTTATCTATCAAGGCCAAGAAATTGGAATGGAAAACCAAGTCTTTGAATCGGTGGAGGATTTTGATGATATTGCGACCATCAATGGTTATCATGTTGCGAAAGAAGCTGGTTTGAGCGAGGAAGAAGCCTTAGCTGCGATTGCTAAATACAGCCGGGACAATGCGCGGACACCGATGCAGTGGACAAAAGAGCCAGGTCTGGGCTTTAGCGATGGGTCAGCCTGGTTGATCAGTCCCAAACCAAATGTTGCCATCAATGTGGAAGATCAGGAAAAGGATCCAAATTCCATCTTGAATTATTACCGGCAGCTGACGGTCTTGTATCGCCATCCCCTCTATGGAAATACTATCCGATTTGGAGATATGATCCCAGCGTATCGGGACCGTGAAAACATCATCGCCTTTGAACGCCGTGGGGACAAACGTCTCTTGGTTGTCAGCAATTTCCAAAATCGCCAGGCCACCTTGGAGTTACCAGCTCCGATTAAAACGGTCGTTTTAAATAATACAGCAGGATTATTCCAAGAAGGAGACCAAGTGCTCGAATTAGTCCCTTACCAAACGGTTGTGTTGGAATTGGTAGAATAAGGAGAATCTTTGCATCAGTGTTAGGATTTAATGTAGAATAGTATTTTCATTAAATATTCTGGAGAAATTAATAAAAGTTTTCTATACTTTAGAATCAATCAAGTATAAACTGAAACTTTCCGCTGTGAGAAAAGTGTTTGAAACATTATTGTTTCAAACACTCGGGAGTTTTGAGATCTTAGGCTCAAAACTAAGTCATGGAACTTCGAAGAAGTTCGCTGACGTCCGTACTCACCTAAGGAAAGTTTTGAAAGATATTTTATCTCCAGAAAGAACCTTCGCAGATGCGAAGGTTCTTTTCATGTCATCCAAGTCTAAAGCTGGAACTTACTCAACTTCTTTCTTTTTCAAGAGGAGGAAGCCGCCGCTAACGGCTAACAAGAAGCCTGAAAGAATGAAGTGTGCGGTTGTGTCTTCTCCAGTTTGTGGCAATTGTGCCTTGACTGGACTTTCTTGGAAGCTTTGTCCTACTTGGTAAGTCAAGGCTTGCACACTTTCTCCATTTTCAGTTGTCATTTCTTTTTGTGGAAGGAGCACTTTAGGAGTATCCTTCTTGGCTAAGATTGGCTGTGGATTGCTTGTTTGGTTATGAATTGGAACCACCACTTGATCTGGTTCTTTAGCTGGAACGTAATCCATCAAGCTTGCCAACTTGCTGCCAAAGATCGCATTGGTTACCCAACGGAAGAAGTGGACAGGGTGTTGACGGTTGGTTGGATTTCCTGCATAGACAAAGAGTGGTTGTCCCATCAGTTCTCCAGAGATGGCCATGACTTTGTTGGCTAGAACATCGTTATGTGGCCACCAACCTGCAATATAATAATCGCTCGGAGCGATGTTCATCAAGGTCTTGAAATGCTCTGGAACCTTTTCAATCCAGTTTCCTGAGTTGGAGTAGAAGAGGGTATTCTTCTTGTATCCGCTGGTCAATGGATCCTGGTCATCAATGATCGCTTTCATCAAGCCTTCGTAGTCACTACCGCCTTTTAGTTTTTCAGCGTCAAATCCTGTAAGAACTCCCAATTTTTCCAATTTTTGCATGGCTTCCCCACCAATGACAAGGGTTGGTTTCTTACCAAAGATGGAAGCGTCGAAGCGATTGCTTTCCAAAATAACAACATCCGCTTCTTCTGGAGTATTGACGATTTGGAAGCCTAATTTTTCAAGGACCAGACTAGTATGAGCAGGCGCATCTACTCCAGCCCAATTATAGTGGTAGTTTGGAGAGTAGACCTTCATCGGTTTCAAGGTTGGGCCGCTTGGTACCTTGTAGAGGGCATCGCCATAAATGGCATAGTTTGGTAGGAGCGAAGCAAAGGTATCGCGGTCAACAATGTAGCCATCGTCTGTTAGGTAGACGGATTTTCCTTGTGCAATAGCCTGGTTAACAGCTTTAACGGCACTGGCTGAGGTATTTGCAATCACATAGTAAGGAGCTTTTGGATCGATCTCAGAGGTACGAGTCGCGCGGGTGGTGGTAACTTCTCCTAATTTTCCATTGAAAAGACCATCCGCAAAGACGGGTTCGGACTTGAACCCTCTCATATCTGGGAAGTTGACCAGCAACTCTGCGTACATAGCAGCCCAGGCAGATTCGTTGGAGCCCTTGTAGAGAATGTGGTTGGCATAGCCACGTTTGGCTTGGGCCATGTCAATGACTAAGTCCCCTTTTTTATAGTTGCCAATATCTTCTTTGAGTTCCTTGACGAGGACACCATTGCGTTTGAAGTAGTCGATCATATTGAAGGCTTCTTGGGCATCGTTGTCTTTGTCGAGGCTCATTGGGATGACGTAGTAGTCTGGGAAGAATTTCGGACGACCATTTTTCACACGTCCAACGATTTCTCCATTTGGGCCGACCAGTTCATTTTCGGCTTTTGGATCTTCGGTTTTATTGAGACCACGTAGGTAGAAGTTGAGACGCATCTCAAGGAGACGGTCCGGATCTTGGTTGAGGAAGTCAATCCCTCCTAGTACAGCATTGCGACCTGCTTTGTAGGATTCTTCATTTCCTTCTGGAATTTCGATAGTATGGCCTAAGATACCATGGTAGACAGCATATACCCCTGTATAGCCAGAGAAGGAGTCATCCCAGCCATCGCCCCAATCCAGTTTTGGAATGATGTAACTATTGTATTTAGAATTGGCAACTCCTGCCCGGCCCATATGATGGGCATTTTCTAGCATCAGGTCTGACAGAAGATCGTATTCGAAGTTCGGATCATGTGGTGGCGTTGCAGGTTCGATTAAGAATTCTTTGACAAAACCGTGTAAGTCGTAGAGAGCGATCGGATTCCATTTGTTGATCATTTGGATAACCGTGCGAACTTCAGGGTTGGTTTGGTAGCTGGCATCCCGGTTTGGATCGAGCCCGTTTGCTAGGGCCCGCAGATTGAGAGCATCCCCATCTGGGTTTTCCGTGAAGTCAAATAAGAAGATGAATTTATTGAGCAAGGTTGGAATATCTAGTGTGACTGTTTTAGCATTTCCAGCTTCATCGGTGGTGTTAAAGGTCACCTTTTCCTTGGTCGCAAAAGTATTGAAGAGGCCTGTGATGATATCAATGCCTGGTTGTTCATCCGCGTGGGTGTTGTGGACTAAGACAGGTAATTTGTAATCCAAGGTCTTGTCCTTCAGAGCTGCCAGCATTTCACTTGGCTTGGTCAAGGCTGTAGGGTTGGTACTAGAAAGGTAGTGATCAATGCTAGCTTGGTCCTTGCTCACGATCCCCATCTTCATATCCCGGCCTTGGGCACTCTTACCCAGGGTTTCCAGCTGCACTAAACGATCGGGTTTCGCTTCTTCCTTGGATTTTTCGATAGCAGCTAGCATCTCTTCATGTGTATGGTAGTCTTGGTAAGGTCGAAAAACAAGGGTCTTATTGATGGTGATCCCTAAGTCTGCATTGGTTCCGACTAGCTCATGGTTGCCGATGTAATTGCGATAAGTCCGGCGAATATTATTTGGGCTACGAAGACTGAGATCTTCCCCAAAGAGATCCTGCACGTCAATGTGGAGATCCAGATCATTGCCGTTTGCGGTCTCTGTGATCGTAAGGAATGGATCCTTGCTCAGTGTTCCTGTCTCCATATCCCAAGTTTTCCACTCAGAGAGAGGCTTATTGTCTAAGGTCCAGTTGATCTTGCCAGCAGCTTGAGCTTTTTCTTGGACTTTGTCATCAATCGTACTCTTTTCAGAGAGATAAATGGTGCTATCCGCCAATCGAGTCGCTTGGTCAGCGGTTGTTGTAGCACGGTTAGTGCTTGGACTAGCGGCTGGAGCAACTTCTGTAGTAGAAGCCACATCAGAAGTCGCTGCTGTTTCCGCAGAAGTGGCAGTGACTGCGGTGTCTTCTTTTTCAGCTACAGAAGGACTGGCAGTATCAGCTGTCACAGGTTGCTCAGTAGCAGGTGTCGCTTCAAGTACCGTGCTTGGTTCTGTTTGAGGCGCTTCTAAGCTATCGGCTGAAGCTTGGCCATGACCGATAACGGAAAGCAAGACAGCCGCTGAGAGGCTGAGTGTTGTAGTGTACAAATGTTTCTTATACGAAGATTTCATCATATAGAAGACCCTCCTTAAAAAGTTATTTTCCAGTTCTAGTATACCATTTTAGGAAAGCGTTTACAACAACTGCCTGAATAAAAAAGCCTTTGCATCTTGCAAGGGCTTCTTTGTCTATTCTGTCTCCTCATGGAATTGTTGGTAAAAATCAACCTTGACCTGGATAAAAGTTTCTAAGTCTCTTAAGAGTTGGAGCAAGGTGGCGCGTGTTTCGAATTCTTCACGGGTCTTAGGAAGAGGGCGTTCGCGAAAGATCGCTAAATACTGACTAATATCATCAAGAAGATCTTGGGCGGGATTTTCCTGACTTAATTGTTGGGCCGTCTTCTTAAATAGTTGAGCTAGGATTATGCTTTCGCTCGCCGCCAACTGACAGCGGTTGACGTTTTCTGCCATATCCCGCAGAATATCGTTTTGCCGCTTGCGCATTTCGAAGTAGTGAATATGGTAGTTGGTTTGGTGAAAGAGGTGGTTGGAATGGTCCAGATAGACTAGATTTAAAGCGTCCTGTAGGATACCATCCAACTCCTTAATCAAGCGAGCATCATTGCGACCATCCCCTTTACCAAGTAATTCCGCAAAACGACCAAGGATCTTCTTTAGTTGGTCTTCGACAACATTATGGTAATGATCGATCGCTCCCTGATTAGAATGCATATAGAGATTGGCCAGCAGGGCAAAGCTGGTCCCTATCAAAAAGAGAGCAAGTTCATTGAGCAAGAGCCCCCAGGAAGTAGACTGCTCAATCAAGAGATGGGTGACGAGGACCGTACTAGGGGTGATGCCGATCTGCCAGCCCATTAGAAAGGCACATGGAACATAGAGAGCGATAAAGACTCCCAGTGCCCAAAGGTTAAATCCAAAAAAGGAAAAAGCGATACTTCCGATCACAAGGGCTAGCAAGGTCGACATAAAGCGCTGGTAGGCTTGCTTGATCGTACTGCGACGCGTATCAGAGATGCTCAAGATGGCAATGACGCCAGCTGAGATGGCATAGGTCAAGCCCAGAGCATAAGCAAGGGCAGCTGCTAAACAGGTGGCCAAGGTGAGCTTGATGGTTCGTTGAAAAAGAGGCATGGCTTCCTTTCTAGTTCTGTTTGTTCATTGAGATAGATTTGATTTCATTATATCATGAATTGGCCTCTTCCTCCTTTCTTGTGGTATACTAGTTCTATGGAAAATAACGATATCGTATACGGTGTCCACGCAGTCACCGAGGCTTTACAAGCCAACACAGGCAATAAATTATATATTCAAGAAGACCTCCGAGGAAAAAATGTCGACAAAATCAAGGCCTTAGCAGCTGAGAAAAAAGTGTCGATTTCTTGGACGCCAAAGAAAACCCTGCAGGAAATGACGGAAGGAGCTGTTCACCAAGGCTTTGTTCTTCGTGTGGCAGCCTTTGCTTACACAGACTTAGCAGCGATTCTGAAACAGACAGCCCAAGAAGAGAACCCACTTTTATTGATTCTCGATGGCTTAACAGATCCGCACAATCTTGGGTCTATCTTAAGGACGGCTGATGCGACCAATGTCTCAGGAGTCATCATTCCTAAGCACCGAGCGGTTGGGGTAACCCCAGTGGTGTCAAAAACTTCTACCGGAGCAGTGGAACACATTCCCATTGCGCGTGTGACCAATCTTAGCCAAACCTTAGACAAGCTAAAGGAAGAGGGCTTCTGGATCTTTGGAACCGACATGAACGGCACGCCATCTCATCAGTGGAATACGGCTGGCAAGTTAGCCTTGATCATTGGCAATGAAGGAAAAGGGATCTCAGCCAATATCAAAAAACAAGTCGATGAGATGATCACCATTCCCATGAATGGTCATGTGCAAAGCCTCAATGCCAGTGTGGCAGCAGCCATCCTTATGTATGAGGTCTTTCGCAATCGACTATAATCCTAGAAAGGCAATGATATGAAACGAAAAATCTTATTGGTTGACGGCTATAATATGATTGCCTTTTGGCAGGAGACCCGCCAGCTCTTTCAAAAAAGTGAGCTGGATGCAGCCCGCAATATCCTCCTGCAAAAACTGAGCCACTATGCTAGCTTTGAAGGAATCGAAGTCATCTGTGTCTTTGATGCCCAGTATATGCCAGGAGTGCGGCAGACCTATGAGGAGTTCAATGTTCAGGTGGTCTTTACCGGTGAGGATGAGACGGCAGATGACTATATCGAGCGCTTGGCGGCAGAGCTTAACACGCCCCTCCACCAAGTATCAGTAGCGACCAGTGACTTAAATGAGCAATGGACCGTCTTTGCTCAAGGAGCTCTTCGGGTATCTGCCAGAGAGTTAGAAAAACGGGTCGCAGTCGTCAAAGGAAACCTCAATCAAGCGCAGCGAGTGGTTAACGATCAAAAACCACCCATGCGACCGCTCGATCACGAAGTATTGCGACAATTACAAGAAATGATGGGAGACAAGTAATGACATTTGCTATTTTAACCGATTCGACCGCAGATTTAGACCAAAACTGGGCCAAGGAACATCAGGTGACCATTCTTGGCTTGACCATTGAGTTAGATGGGACGGTTTACCAGACAGTAGGCGAAGCTCAATTGACCAGCCCTGAGCTTTTAGAAGCCATGAAAAATGGGGCCAAACCGACAACCAGTCAGGTCAATGTGGGCCAATTTCAGGAAACCTTTAAACAATTTGCCAAAGAAGGAAAAGATCTGCTTTATGTGGCCTTTTCATCGGTCTTATCTGGGACCTATCAGAGTGCAGTCATGGCACGAGACCTGGTTTTAGAAGACTACCCGGAAGCCGTGATCGAGATTGTCGATCCGAAGGCTGCTGGGATTGGAGAGGGTTATCTGGTCATGCGAGCAGTAGCTGCGCGTGATGCAGGCCGATCATTAGCAGAAGCCAAAGAGGAGATCATGGACCTAGCGCCAAAACTGCGGACCTATTTCCTCGTCGATGATCTCTACCACCTCATGCGTGGAGGCCGTCTCTCAAAGAGTGCCGCGATCATGGGAAGTCTAGCCAGCATCAAACCCATTCTCTGGATAGATGCGGAAGGAAAATTAGTTCCTATCAGCAAGGTTCGGGGGCGCAAAAAAGCTGTCCGAGAATTACTGGAGTTGATCAAAGCCGATATCGGTGGAAGCACAGCCTTGGTGTCTTATACCAACGATCTAGAAGGAGCAGAAGCACTGAAGCAAGAAATGCTTGCACTTGAAGGCATTGATGAAGTCCTCGTGATGCCTCTTGGACCAGTTATTTCAGCCCACGTTGGCCCGAATTCCTTGATCGGATTTGTCATTGGAAAAGAAAATCGTAAATAATTTTCCAAATCGGTTGACTTTTATCTTAGAATTTTGATACAATAGTAGGCGGTATTGTTTACCCCATTTGTAAGGCCCCGGAACCTTTCAAATAACTCGCGGACCGGAACATCCGCCCTGTAAACAAAAACGACATTCATATAGGAGAAATCATGAACAAAACTACATTCATGGCTAAACCAGGCCAAGTAGAACGCAAATGGTACGTTGTTGACGCAACTGATGTACCTCTTGGACGCCTTTCAGCAGTTGTTGCTAGCGTGCTTCGCGGAAAAAACAAACCAACATTCACACCTCACACTGATACAGGTGACTTCGTAATCGTTATCAATGCTGAAAAAGTTAAATTGACTGGTAAAAAAGCAACTGATAAGATCTACTACACTCACTCAAACCACCCAGGTGGATTGAAATCAATCTCTGCTGGTGAACTTCGTTCTAAAAATGCAGTTCGTTTGATCGAGAAATCAGTTAAAGGTATGCTTCCACACAATACTCTTGGCCGCGCTCAAGGTATGAAATTGAAAGTATTCGTTGGAGCTGAGCACACTCACGCTGCACAACAACCAGAAGTTCTTGATATTTCAGGACTTATCTAAGGAAAGGAACAATAAAGTATGTCACAAGCACAATATGCAGGTACTGGACGTCGTAAAAACGCTGTTGCACGCGTTCGCCTTGTTCCAGGAACTGGTAAAATCACTGTTAACAAAAAAGATGTTGAAGAGTACATCCCACACGCTGACCTTCGTCTTGTAATCAACCAACCATTCGCAGTTACTTCAACTGCAGGTTCATACGACGTTTTCGTTAACGTTGTAGGTGGTGGATACGCTGGTCAAGCAGGAGCTATCCGTCACGGTATCGCTCGTGCCCTTCTTCAAGTAGACCCAGACTTCCGCGATTCATTGAAACGCGCAGGACTTCTTACACGTGACTCACGTAAAGTTGAACGTAAGAAACCAGGTCTTAAGAAAGCTCGTAAAGCATCACAATTCTCAAAACGTTAATCAATACGATACTATCAACGTTTACAGACATTCAAGAGTGTTCTCTTG
>JAGZKI010000024.1 GCA_018365265.1 Streptococcus parasanguinis
CCACCTCCGCACAGTTGAGTAGGGCTGTAAAAGCTGATGAAATCAGCGTAGTAGAGCCCACTCAACCACTGCGTCTTGCTCGACAATCCAAAAATAATTAAGAGGCTAGGACTTTTGTCCCAGCCTCTTTTTATGTAGCTTTTACAGAATAGAATAGTGATCCGTTGTGGGTAAAATCTATACTCTATCTCATGGTTTAGTTCATTTATCACTAAATAAAAATATCATATAAATAAATTTTTTTTAAAAATAACAGGCCAGAGTTTGACACTTTTTTCACAAAGGAGTATACTGTTAGCATAGTTTTGGAAGGAACTGATGATAGATTCACCCAAAACTAGTTGTCAACCCTTGCTGTTCTGATAGGAACGTTTGCTGGTATCGTTGATACCAAGGAGGAATCATATGTCTAAAGTAGCTATTGTCACAGGTGCTGGTCAAGGAATCGGTTTTGCAATCGCAAAACGTTTGGTGCAAGATGGCTTCAAGGTCGGAGTATTGGACTACAATGCTGAAACAGCTGAAAAAGCAGTTGCTGAATTATCAGCAGATAATGCTTTTGCAGTCGTAGCTGATGTGTCTAAACAAGAAGAAGTGGCTGCAGCTTTCCAAAAGGTTGTTGACCATTTTGGAGATTTGAATGTTGTCGTAAACAATGCAGGTGTTGCGCCAACTACACCACTTGATACAATTACTGAAGAACAATTTACACGTACATTTGCTATTAATGTTGGTGGTGTGATTTGGGGTGCACAAGCGGCTCAAGCTCAGTTCAAAGCACTAGGTCATGGCGGAAAAATCATCAATGCAACTTCACAAGCAGGTGTTGTAGGTAACCCTAACTTGACTGTCTATGGTGGTACTAAATTTGCAGTTCGTGGTATCACTCAAACTTTGGCACGTGACTTGGCTGATTCAGGAATCACTGTCAATGCGTATGCACCAGGTATCGTTAAGACTCCAATGATGTTTGACATTGCTCATGAAGTAGGTAAGAACGCGGGTAAAGACGACGAATGGGGTATGCAAACATTCGCTAAAGATATCACTTTGAAACGTCTTTCAGAACCAGAAGATGTAGCAGCAGCGGTCAGCTTCCTTGCTGGACCTGATTCAAACTACATTACAGGACAAACCATTATCGTTGATGGTGGGATGCAGTTCCATTAAGATAATAAATAGAGGTTGGGATCAACATCCTAACCTCTTATTTTGTGCGTTCACAATAAAAGAAACAGAGATCAAAAAAACCACTCCCAAAAGGGAAGTGGTTTTGTGTTGGTTCTTATTTGAGACCGTATTTTTTGTTGAAACGATCCACACGTCCATCTGCTTGAGTGAACTTTTGACGTCCAGTGTAGAATGGGTGTGAGTCTGATGAAATTTCAACACGGATCAATGGGTAAGTTTCACCTTCGAATTCAACTGTTTCGCTAGAGTATTTAGTTGAACCGCTGAGGAACTTGTAACCAGTAGTAGTGTCCATGAAGACAACAGGGCGATATTCTGGATGGATATCTTTTTTCATTTTGCAATATTTCCTTTCTGCCATGGTCTCTTTCCGAGCCATAGATTGTTACTAAGCTAGTTTACCAAATTTCCAGGATCTTGACAAGTATTTTCACTAATTTTATTTAAAATAATGATCAAAAAAATCACCCTGGCTAAGCCAAGGTGAATCTAATATTATTATTGTTCAGATTGATTTGGATCTTTTGGTGCTTCAACTGGTTGATCAGCTTGTCCTTCAGTGTGTTCGTGTGTTTCTTTTTTGATTTCATCTACAGCAGTTTTTACAGTAGAAGTTGTCACGCGTCCAACAGATTGGGCAAATCCTTTACCAGATTCAGCAAGTTCTTCGAAGGTTCCTTTTGTGATTTTACCACCTGACATGGCCAAGAGACCAGTTACAACAATAGCGATTGATGCAATTAAAGCAAGGATCAAACCAAAGCCAATTGAAACGCCATAACCATTGAAGTTAACAGCATATTTGTTTACACCAAATAGATCGATCAATGTTACGATAGTTGAGAGAGCCCCTGATACGATAACACCAATTGCAAAACCTTTTGGTAGTGAAGATTTCACATCGTTCAAGCAAGCAAGGACAATCGCAACGACTGCGAAGATAATAACGAACCATCCATCTCCGTGAAGGCCATTCCAGCTGTATGAACCAAAGGCACCAGCATTAAGGCTTGCCCATGGCAAGAAAGAGCTAAGAATCGCTACCGCAGCAGAGATAATGATAAACAAACGATTTTTTTCCATAATAAGTCTCCTTAAAATTTATTAGCTTTATTTTACCATAAGAAATATCAAATGAAAACCCATGACCAAGATAAAAAGGCTGAGAAACCGTTCTCAGCCTTCGTTCGTGCGAGCCACTTCTTGTAGCTCTTTGTAGATTTTGTCGTTTTCCTCAAGAGAGTAGGAGTTGGCTCCACTAGCTAGTGGATGGCCACCACCATTATGACGTTTGGCAATTTCGTTGATCACTTTTCGTTTGCTACGCATCCGGACACGGAAGTGACCGTCGGCCTGCTCGACAAAGATAGCCCAGACAGACACGGTATCAATGCGCCCAGGTGCCCCAACAATTGCAGCAGTCTCTGAATCCCGTAGATCAAATTTCTTCAAGAGCTCTTGTGTCAAGGTCACACGCGCAGCACCATGTTCATCGATCTCAAGATGGTCATAGACATAGCCTTGAAGCTTAGCTGTTTTGAGATTGATCGTATCCATCTGACGAGCAAGGGCTGTAAAATCAAAGGGAATGCTACGAAGATAGGCAGCCAGCTCGAAAGTTCGAGTCGAAGTAGCAGGATAAAGGAAGCGACCTGTATCGCCGACAATCCCAGCATAGAGAAGACGCGCAGAACTTACAGGAAGTTCAAGATCCAATTCCTTAGCAAAAAGTGCAATCAACTCACTGGTAGAGCTAGACTCAGTATCGACCCAGAGCAGATCTCCATAAGCATCGTCATTTGGGTGGTGGTCGATCTTGATCAGGAAATCACCGTTCGTATAGCGCTTGTCATCGATGCGGGGAGTATTAGCCGTATCACAGACAATCACCAAAGCTCCAGCATAGTCCTCATCTTTGACTTCATCCATTTCAGCAAGCCAAGTCAAGGTCGGTTCATCATAGCCAGTTGCCAAGACCCGCTTTTGAGGGAAGTGCGCACGCAGGAGATCCCGCAAGCCCACCTGGCTACCAATCGCATCCGGATCCGGATTCTGATGACGGTGGATAATAATCGTGTCATAAGCTTGAATCTTTTCAAGAATTTCATTCATTACGTTCATACATTACCTCATTTTCTCTGTCAATTTTAACATAAGAAAGGCCCATCCAGCAAGCATTTATCACTAATTAGGAGCTATGGAAGCGGTTTTACAGAAGTTCATTATTTTGGTAGAATGGATGGATATGATGAAAGAAATCAAACAATCAGCTAAAAGAAAACGATGGTTAGAATTTCCAAAAACAATTGTAGTAGTGTTGATCGTAATGCTTATTGCAGTATTCCTAAGTAGTTGTAGTAACAATCAACCGGCATTGAATGTTTTAAAGAAAAAGCAATTTATTATGATTAAAATGGGAGATTCTACCGATGAGCATTTTGAGGTTGGGTTGGACCTTGAGAAAAAGGAATATTACTATAATGATGAAACTGCAGTGAAAGACGATACAGTTTATGGTGGATATAAAGAGGACTGGGATCGTAAACAGTATTACAAATCTGCTGTAAATGAAGAATTATCATCAGTTCTATTAAGTAAGAAAATTACTACTGATGAAATTAAGAAGTCCAACTATCAAATTACTGGCTCACCGAAAAGATTTGTGGATGAAAAATTGATGAAAGAGGGATATCCGCCAGAATTTGAGGCGATTTATTTAAATAAAAAACTTCAATTCACCAAGGTTTGTATCACCTACAACAAAGAATTTCTACCAACAAAAATTGAGTGGTACTATAAGGGTGAAGAAGGACTAAAATGGTATACTTGGCGTACCTACTCTTACCCATTTAAAAATAAGGCTGATTTTGATAAGAAATTGGATGAAGAAATCAAAGATATTAAAGAAATTCAAATGGAAAATGAGGGCGATTAACCTCTTATTGAAATAAAGCTGAGCTTATATAAGGCCCAGCTTTATTGTTAGGAATACTCTTTCTTTTAAATGGATATTTAGGTAGAATGGATGAATATGATGAAAGAAATTAAAAATAGACCATTCAGTTCGAAAGTCTTTCTAGTTGCTTTGTCTCTAGTAGTTGTTGCTAGTATTTTCATAGCCGTCCAGATTGGTAAGATTGGTAAGGATTCAAAATTCATATTAGAACAACAGCGGTTTATTGTTGTGGATGATTCGGACGATAAAAATTTATATCGATCTTATTTTGAGAATGGCTATGACTTAAGGAGCAATAATTCTTATAGTAAAACTCAAGTAGTAGTAAAAAATGGGAAAAAATATGGTAGTTATTCAGACGAAAAACCATCCGATAGGTATCATAGAGACTTATACCGAAATATTACTTCCGCAATTCTGAACTTAAAAGTTTCGAAGGTAGAGATCGAAAAATCAAACTTTATTATTGAGCGAGATCCGAAATCGTTGATTACTAAATCTCTAGTGAAGGAAGGGAAGACTCCTGATTTTGAAGCCAAAGTTATAAATAAAAAGAATCAATTTTCCAAAGTTCGGATCACCTATAATCAAGATTATTTACCGATCAAACTTGAATGGTATTTTAAAGGGAAAGATGGGTTGAAGTGGTATACCTGGAGCCGTTTTTCATATCCATATAAGACTGAATCTGAATTTAATAAAAAACTGGATGAAGAAATCCAGCGTATTAAAGATATTAAAGAGGAGTACGAGTTGGAGAAGGAAAACGGATAAAAATTGAACGATTAAAGCAATTCAAGAAGAAAACAAGGGCGATTAGGTTGAATCGGTCCAATTTCTTGAAACGTGTCCCTTCTTTCATCTTCTTGGGAAAGGTTTCGTGCAAAATGCTTGAAAAAGTGATATAATACGGGAAATAGCTTTTGGGAGGAAATTATGACTGTAGCGAAGATTGTTTTTGCTAGTATGACTGGAAATACTGAAGAAATTGCTGATATCGTAGCGGACAAATTCCGTGATCTTGGTGTCGAAGTAGATGTGGATGAATGTACAACTGTGGATGCGGAGGACTTCCTTGATGCAGATATCGCGGTGGTAGCGACTTATACCTACGGCGATGGAGAGCTTCCAGATGAGATCCAAGATTTCTACGAAGATTTGGCTGGCCTTGATCTTAAAGGCAAACTTTACGGTGTTGTAGGATCAGGGGATACCTTCTACGATGAATTCTGTAAAGCAGTTGATGATTTCGACCGTTGCTTCGCTGCGACGGGTGCTGAAAAAGGTTCTGAAAATGTCAAAGTTGATTTGTCTGCAGAAGATGAAGACATTGAAAAATTAGAAGCCTTTGCGGAAGAACTCGTAGCTAAAGCAAATTAATGACAAAGAGGCTTGATCGATGGATTACAGCCTCGATTTATATCCAAAATAAAGAGGAGACACATGGATTTAGATCAGATTCGTAAGGACATTGACCAGATCGATCAAGAGCTTGTAGCCTTGCTGGAAAAACGGATGGTTTGTGTCGGTCAGATTATAGAATATAAAGAGCAGCAGGGCCTACCTGTGCTCGATCAGAGAAGGGAAAGAGAGGTGCTTGAGAAAGTCGGCTCTCTCGTGACGGATGAGCAGTATCGTGCGACTATTCAAGCTCAGTTTCAAGATTTAATGGCGCGTTCTAGAGACTACCAAGAGGAGGTGAGGGCGCGTGACTAGTCTATCGATCAAGCAAAAAGCACAACAGTATGTGGTCCTAACAGGGATGGCCCTTTTCATCGGTCTCTTGGTCGGTGCCATTGACATGATTTTTGGTCAAGGATTGCTCCTGATCGGAGATTTCCGAAGCCAGCACTGGCCCTTGATTCTTTTCCTGGCCTTAGCAGGGCTTGTCATCGTTTATCTTTATAAACGTTTTGGTGGGAAGGCTTCAAAAGGGATGGGGTTGATCTTTGATGTCGGGCATGCGCGTGAGGAAAAAATCCCCTTGGTCTTGGTGCCTTTGATCATGCTGACGACCTGGATGAGCCATCTCTTTGGTGGTTCGGTCGGTCGGGAAGGTGTAGCAGTCCAGATCGGTGCGACCCTTTCGCATCGTTTTGCCCGTCATATTAAGATTCCAGATGCTTCGCGTATTTTTCTCATGACCGGGATGGCAGCTGGTTTTGCGGGGCTCTTTCAGACGCCACTCGCAGCAACCTTCTTTGCCCTTGAAGTCTTGACAGTTGGGGAGTTGCAGTTGATGGCTCTCTATCCAGCGCTCATTGCCTCAATCGTGGCTAGCTTCACCTCTCATGCCCTTGGCTTGGAGAAATTTGCTGTGCCACTAAGAGAAACGCTGAGCTGGACACCAGAGACCTTGATTAAAGTCGCCCTTCTTGGACTGGCTTTTGGCCTCGCTGGGAAACTCTTTGCTGTTAGCCTTTCCTGGTTGAAGAAAACCGTCGCTCAAGTCTTGCCTAATCCTTATATCCGGATTGCCCTTATAGGGGCTGGACTCAGCTTGGTCCTCTTGACCCTCCAGCTGACCAAAGTCGGCACTTATAGTGGACTTGGAACCAATCTGATTGATGTAGCTTTTCATCAGGGGAGTGCCCATAGTTATGACTGGATCTTGAAGCTCCTCTTTACCGTGGTGACCATCTCAGCTGGATACCAAGGGGGAGAAGTGACACCGCTCTTTGCGATCGGAGCTACGCTTGGAGTCTTTCTCGCTCCTATGCTGGGCTTACCAGTCTTAGTCGTGGCCGCTATTGGTTATGCCAGTGTCTTTGGCAGTGCGACGACGACCTTGCTCGCACCGATCTTGATCGGAGGAGAAGTCTTTGGCTATGCCAATCTGCCATTCTTTGTCATTGCTTGTGCCATCGCCTATTGCCTACCAAAAGAGTGGAGCATTTATTCCGGTCAAAAAGTTGCGAAAAAGTAGAGAAAAGAGCTTTACAAACCTGAAATTATCTGATATGATAGTTTCTGTGCGTAATGGAAGCACAAAAATACAGTTTATCCGCTGAGGGAGGTCCCTCAAGATTGACGAAGATAGGAGAATAAAATGAATCCATTAATCCAAAGCTTGACTGAAGGTCAACTTCGTACTGATATCCCTGCATTCCGTCCTGGTGACACTGTTCGTGTACACGCGAAAGTTGTCGAAGGATCTCGTGAACGTATCCAGATCTTTGAAGGCGTTGTTATCGCTCGTAAAGGTCAAGGACACACTGAAATGTACACTGTTCGTAAAATCTCTAACGGTGTCGGTGTTGAACGTACATTCCCAGTACACACTCCACGTGTAGAAAAGATTGAAGTTGTACGTTACGGTAAAGTACGTCGTGCGAAATTGTACTACCTTCGTGCATTGCAAGGTAAAGCAGCTCGTATTAAAGAAATCCGTCGTTAAGACGAACAAGGAGGCGGGAGTGATCTCGCTTCTTTTTTTATCGGTCCCCTTAGTTCAATGGATATAACAACTCCCTCCTAAGGAGTAGTTGCTGGTTCGATTCCGGCAGGGGACATAAAGTAAAAGGAACTCGTGTATGCGAGTTCCTTTTTGTGTAGGTTTGAGTTAAGATTTTATGAGAAAATTTAACCAAAGAAGTAAAATGAAAAAAGATAATATGAAAGATAAATTATTTCTCTAACACCATTTTTCCATCTTTTTCGATTGCAATTATGTTATTTTGAGCATCAATAATAAATAATTGGGGTACTGAGTAGTCAATTCCATTTTCTCTATATACTTTTTCTCCTTCTGTTTTAATTTTATAGATGTTATCAGCTAGATTTTGACTTTTTGGAATTTGTTCATCAGACAGAATGATATTCAATTTTATTAAAATTTGTTTATCTGAAATAAGAACTTCATTATTTGGGTCGACACTTAGTATTTGTTCTTTAAAGGATTTTAAAAATAAATCTTTATATTTTTGTCCATTAGGTGCAAGATCATCTCCAGTTTTTCGGACATTCGATTGAATGGTTGTTTGTGAACTTGATGAAGAACTATCTATTGATGTTTGAGAGATGGAGCTTGAATCTTCAATTGACTGACTTTCATTTTGATTTGAACAAGCGATTAATCCTAAAGATAATAGGATAAGTGAAAGATAACTGATTCTTTTCATAATATCTCCTAAGTAACACTATTACAAAAATTCAATGATATTGATTTTAATTACCTAAATGATCTAGTGCATATTGAGCTTCTTCGGGAGTAAATTTTTCACCATAATCTGATGTCAATTGGTCTCTTAATTCTTCATTTGACATAGGCATAGTTTCTAAATACTCTTTTGCTGTTTTCAATGCTTGTTCATTCCAATCAACTTTCAGATTATCAATTGCATATTGAGCTGCTTCAGGAGGAAATTTTTCACCATATTCAGACGTTAATTGATCATAAAGTCCTTGTTTTGAAAAGGATTGACCTTTTAAATAATCTTGAGCAGTTTGAAGAGCATTTCTAAACTCCCTTGAAACTCCTGCTTGTTGAGAAGTTGTAGTTTTACTTTTAACATCTGCATTAGAATCACTAGAGGTAGATGAAGTAGAGGTTGATGTCGAACTCGAGCTCGAGCTCTCTTCTTTTGAGGTCGAACTAGTTGTCATTTCAATGTCATCATCTTTTGCACTACTGGTTTCTTGTTTCTGAGTACAAGCAGTGATAAACATGGTAGATAGTAGTACTACACTTGAAAGTAATAGTTTTTTCATATTAAACTCCTTTACCCTCATGAAAGGGAACTATTTTATATATCTCCTATGTAGTAATTTTAACATATTTGATTCATAAAACATATAATAATATTATGAAACTAGTTTCAGATTATTTTGAAAGATCTCAATCCCCCTCCGCTTTTTCTTTGACTCTCCTTTCTTATTTTTCTAAAATAATAGGTATGTGAAGGGAGATTGATATGAAAAAAGGTTTAGTAATTGTGCTTTCTGCTTTGGTCTTGGCTTCCTGTGGTCGTCCTCAGAGGACGGTGACGCCTAAGAGTTCGGATTCCAAGCAGACCAGCACTTCAGAAAAGAAACAGTCTGGTATGGATTTGAAAGCCATCAAGGCTAAGGACTACTCGAGTATCAAGGGGACTTGGATCGATGGTCGTGGCAATGAACTGGTCTTTGATGATAAGGGCTTGGTCAGCGAGGATGTTGAGCTTGATGCATCGAGCTTTAAGCAGAAGGACCAGATCGCTGAGATGACGGTTAGTGCTAAGTCGGGTGTTGGAGGCTACGGTCTCTTGCTCCTTCCAAAAGGTCAAAAAGCGGGTAAAGATGATGCTTCGGATAAGTCTAAGGATCGGATCTGGGCTGGTCAGTCACCAGCTTATGGCGATGATGACAATTTCTACTATCGCAAGAAAGAGCAACCGAAAGATCGGGAGCAAGTAGATACAGACGATAGTAGTAGTACGTCTAAGACGAGTAAGGCCAAAAAGTGGAATACTCGATCGGATAGCGAGGTTAAATCTTCGAAGAAGGCGGATCAGAATGATTATCCAGGCTACACCGATGCTCAGGTCGAAGCTGCGCGTGTCTGGGCTTATGTGATTAAGAACGTTCCTTCAGAGTTAAATATTTCAAATAGTGCAGCTGGAACAAAGATTTATAATGGTGGCTTGGGTGTCGATTATCCAAAAGATGTGCGTCATTTGTTTGGTTCTTATTCAGCTGAAGGAAATATCACTTACGCATCCAACGGTGATGGGACGGTGACCATCTATCCTGTTCCGAGTCATTGGCAACAGTCTGCGGATGAGTTGAACAGCCAAGAATACATGACTCAGTTTACCCAAGGAATCTTAGATCATGCGGAGACGGTAACGTTGCCTGATGGGGATCCAGACATGATTCGCCAGATCCTAGCCGTATTGAAGTAGGAGCTGGATTTGAGAGATCAGTTTATTGTTTTTTTAAGCTGATCCTGTTACAATAATATTACTCGGAAAAGACTGGTCTTCCAGCCTTTTTCATTTCACTTTAGAAAGGTCTTTTATGAAACGCAAATCGATTTTGTTTCTCTATTTACTCTTGCTAGCGATCGGCCTAGCCTATGAGACCCAGTCACTGACAGAAGGCTGGATGTCTGGCAGCCAGTACGGGATTGTGGGACTTTCAACCTTGATCCTTTTGGTCTATGCACTTCCTGCTGTCTGGGCCCTCTTTCATTTTGCTAAGAAGTGGAAGTTGTCATGGGTACCGGTGCTCTTTTCTCTACTAGGTGGGGGCTTTGTTGCTGGTTGGCTGTCTAGCTTTGCCAATACCTATTTCCATGACATGATTCAAGCGATCGCTCCAAATAGCGACTTTTGGAACCAGTACGAGAGTGCCATCGCTGCGCCACTCTTTGAGGAACCCTTTAAGTTGATTCCAATCTTCTTTGTCCTCTATTTGTTCAGTGTCCGTCGCATCAAGTCGATCTTCCTCTTGGCGATTGCCTCTGGTCTTGGTTTCCAGATCGTGGAGGATTTTGCCTATATCCGTCAGGATCTGCCGGAAGGTTTCTCCTACACGGTGTCAGGGATTCTCGGCCGTGTGGCCAATGCGCCCATGTCTCACTGGGTTTACACAGGTCTTGTTATGCTAGGGCTCTTCCTAATTGTCCAAGCAAGCAGAGGACGCAAGGATTTACGTCTAGCAGGCTGGGGATACTTAGTAGCTGGGTTTGGACTCCATTTTGTTGGCAATTCACCATTCTCACAAATCGTGACCGAGTTGCCGATTGCGATTCCAGTCTTGAATGCTACTGGGCTCTTCCTGATCTACCAAGCGTATCAGACCGTCGAGCGATTAGAACAAGCAAAATAAAACAAAAAAAGAATGCGTATGTTTGCACACATACGCATTTTTGTTATTTACCAAGACAGAACTGGCTGAAGAGTTGGGTGATGAGCTCATCTGGTGCAGCATCCCCTGTGATTTCCCCCAGGATTTCCCAGGTGAGGGTGAGATCGACTTGAAGCAGGTCTACCGGCATACCGAGGGCCAAGCCTTCGTTGACCGCTTGGAGGCTTTCAACAGCTTTCTCGATGAGGGAGATGTGACGAGCATTAGAAAGATAAGTCGCATCTTGCTCAACCAGCCCAGCATTTTCAAAGAAGAGGGCGTTGATCCGGTCTTCGATTTGATCGATGTTTTGGTTTTTCAGAACGGAGATCTTGATGTAATCTTCCGGCAGTTGGTCGATTTCGATCTTCTCTGGAAGGTCAACCTTGTTGAGAAGGATGATGCGGTTGCTATCTTGAGAGATTTCAAGGAGTTGGCGATCTTGGTCAGTCAAGGGCTCGCTAGCATTGAGGACGAGGAGGACCAAATCGGCTTCCTTGAGGGCTTTTTTCGAACGTTCGACACCGATTTGCTCAACGATGTCTTCGGTTTCCCGGATCCCGGCTGTATCAACCAGTTTGAGGGGAACCCCGTTGATGTTGACGTATTCCTCGATAACGTCACGGGTGGTTCCTTCGATATCGGTCACGATGGCTTTTTCTTCACGAAGAAGATTATTGAGGAGGCTGGACTTGCCGACATTTGGACGACCGATGATAGCAGTAGAGATCCCTTCACGCAAGATCTTACCGCGACGGGCAGTCTTGAGAAGGTTGGTCAAAAGAGCTTCAAATTCACTGGTCTTTTCACGGATGATTTCAGTGGTTGCTTCTTCGACATCATCGTACTCAGGATAGTCGATATTGACTTCGACCTGGGCCAGGGTATTGAGGATCTCTTGGCGCGTGTTGTTGATGAGGTCAGACAGGGAACCTTCTAGTTGCTTAACGGCGATGTTCATGGCCTTGTCGGTCTTGGCGCGGATGATATCCATGACCGCCTCAGCCTGGGTCAAATCAACCCGGCCGTTGAGGAAGGCCCGCTTGGTAAATTCACCAGGTTCTGCAAGACGAGCTCCCTCACGGATGACTAATTGCAGGATTTCATTGGTTACGGCAATCCCGCCGTGAGTATTAATCTCGATAATGTCCTCGCGGGTGAAGGTCTTCGGCGAGCGCATGGCTCCCACCATGACTTCGTCAAGAATCTCGTTCTTATCTGGATCTACGATATGGCCGTAGTTGAGCGTGTGGCTAGCCACGCTGGTCAAATCTTTACCTTTGAAGATTTTTTGCGCAATGGCAAAGCTGTCTGTCCCGCTCAAGCGGACGATCCCGATAGCCCCCTCACCGAGAGGGGTTGAGATGGCAGCAATGGTATCAAATTCTTTAGTAATCATGTCATTTCTCTTTTCCTGTAGATTCATCTCTATTCTATCGTAAAGTCAGCGGACGGGCAAGGTTTTGCTTTTAGAACTAAAAGCTGGAAAGGTTTTCAATTAATTAGTGAAATCTCTTACAGAATATGCTATACTGTAATAGAATATAAAAGGAGGTCTATGATGGTAAACCTAAAAGAACAGGTAGGAATTAAAGCGGCTGAGTTTGTCAAAGACGGCATGATTGTCGGTCTCGGTACAGGGTCAACTGCTTATTATTTTGTGGCTGAATTGGGTCGTCGCATCAAAGAAGAAGGCTTGAAGATCACAGCAGTTACGACCTCGAGTGTGACCTATGATCAGGCTGAAAGTTTAGGCATCCCGCTCAAGGCCATCGACGATGTCGAAGTGGTCGATGTGACAGTAGATGGCGCAGATGAAGTGGATCCTCAATTAAACGGGATCAAAGGTGGCGGTGGGGCTCTCCTCATGGAAAAGATCGTCGCAACCAATTCAAAAGACTGCATTTGGATTGTGGATGAATCCAAACAAGTCGCAACCCTTGGGGCTTTCAAACTTCCAGTGGAAGTAGTGCAATACGGGGCTGAAAATCTCTTCCGTCACTTTGAGCAAAAAGGCTACCATCCTGAATTCCGTCTTGCGGATGATCAACGCTTTGTCACTGACCAAGGCAACTTTATCATTGACTTGGATCTCAAGGTGATCAAGGATACAGAAGCTTTGGCTAATGAACTAGATCACACCGTAGGGGTTGTAGAGCACGGTTTGTTCTTGAATATGATTTCAAAAGTGATTGTAGGGACACCAGATGGCCCTGTCATCATAGGAAAATAGAGAGTGGGACAGAAATCGGTAATTCGTTAGAATTCGATTTCGTCGTCTCACCTCCGCATAGTTGAGTAGGGCTGTAAAAGCTGATGAAATCAGCGTAGTAGAGACCACTCAACCACTGCGTCTTGCTCGACAATCCAAAAATATTTGAGAGGCTAGGACTTTTGTCCCAGCCTCGGATCAAACAACGGCTCTCTTCTTATAGGGATATGGTATAATATAGCTAGTTTAATAAAGGAAAGAGGCAGTATATGTCAAAATTTAAACGCATGCACTTAGTTGTGCTGGATTCAGTTGGGATCGGTGCTGCACCAGATGCCAATAACTTTGTCAATGCAGGAGTTCCAGATGGCGCATCTGATACATTGGGCCACATCTCTAAAACCGTCGGTTTGAATGTACCATACATGGCGAAAATCGGTCTTGGAAATATTCCTCGTGAAGTACCATTGAAGACGGTGCCAGCTGAAAGCAACCCAACTGGTTATGCGACAAAATTGCAAGAAGTCTCTCTTGGGAAAGACACCATGACTGGTCACTGGGAAATCATGGGGCTCAACATTACAGAACCCTTTGATACCTTCTGGAATGGTTTCCCTGAAGAAATTTTGACTAAAATTGAAGAATTCTCAGGACGCAAGGTCATCCGTGAAGCTAACAAACCATATTCTGGTACAGCAGTTATCGATGACTTCGGACCACGCCAAATGGAAACAGGCGAGTTGATCATCTATACATCAGCTGACCCAGTTCTTCAAATCGCAGCTCACGAAGACATCATTCCTTTGGATGAACTTTACCGTATTTGTGAATACGCTCGTTCCATCACATTGGAACGTCCAGCACTTCTTGGTCGGATCATTGCTCGTCCTTATGTTGGAGAACCAGGCAACTTCACACGTACGGCTAACCGTCGTGACTTGGCTGTTTCACCATTTGCGCCAACTGTTTTGGATAAATTGAACGAAGCTGGTATCGATACCTATGCAGTTGGTAAGATCAACGATATCTTCAACGGTGCTGGTATCAACCACGATATGGGCCACAACAAATCAAATAGCCACGGTATGGATACCTTGATCAAGACCATGGGACTTCCTGAGTTCCAAGAAGGCTTCTCATTTACCAACTTGGTAGACTTTGATGCTCTTTACGGACACCGTCGCAATGCGCACGGCTACCGCGATTGCTTGCATGAGTTTGATGAACGTTTGCCAGAAATCATCGCAGCCATGCGTGAAGATGACCTCTTGATGATTACGGCTGACCATGGTAACGACCCAACCTACGCTGGTACTGACCATACGCGTGAATACATCCCATTCTTGGCTTATAGCCCATCTTTCAAAGGCAATGGCGTGATTCCGGTTGGCCACTTTGCGGATATCTCAGCTACTGTGGCGGAAAACTTTGGTGTTGAGAAAGCCATGATCGGAGAAAGCTTCTTAGATAAATTGGTCTAAGATGATGCGCTTTGCTCTCCTCGTAAGAGGGATCAATGTTGGCGGGAAAAACAAGGTCGTGATGGCAGAACTTCGAGAGGAGCTTCAAACGATCGGGCTGGATGAGGTAGAGAGCTACATCAATAGTGGCAATATCTTCTTTGAATCAGCAGGTTCTAAAGAAGAATTGGTAGATTTGCTGGGATCTTTCTTTCGTGATCACTATCCCTTTATCCAGTCTTTTTCTCTCTTTTCAGCTGAGGACTATGCGCGAGATCTCGCTGCTCTACCAGCCTGGTGGCAGGAGGATCTGGCCCGCAAGGATGTTCTCTTTTACACAGAAGGCCTTGATCAGGATGCCGTTTGGGAGCTGGTCTCCTCTTTTTCGCTCGGTGATGAAATCATTCATCGTGGAAGACTTGGGATCTACTGGGGCAAATACTCAGAAGAAACCTATACAAAGACCGCTTACCACAGACAAGTCCTCAAGATGCCGGATTACCGTCTGTTGACCATTCGCAATGCCAATACATTCGACAAAATTGGCCAATTTTTAAGGAAATCATAAAGGAGATATGCAATGACATTATTAGCAAAAATCAATGAAACAGCTGCTTTTTTGAAAGGCAAAGGAATGGAAGCACCTGAGTTTGGCTTGATCCTTGGATCAGGTCTTGGAGAACTGGCTGAAGAAATCGAAAATCCAGTCGTAGTAGACTACTCTGAAATTCCAAACTGGGGTCGTTCAACGGTTGTCGGCCATGCGGGTAAATTGGTTTATGGTGATCTTGCTGGACGCAAGGTTTTGGCCCTTCAAGGACGTTTCCACTTCTACGAAGGAAACCCACTAGAAGTAGTGACTTTCCCAGTTCGTGTCATGAAAGTTTTGGGATGTGAAGGGGTTCTTGTTACCAACGCTGCCGGTGGTATCGGCTTTGGTCCTGGTACTTTGATGGCCATCACAGACCACATCAATATGACTGGTCAAAACCCATTGATCGGTGAAAACTTGGATGACTTTGGTCCACGTTTCCCTGATATGTCAAAAGCTTACACACCTGAATACCGTGAGACTGCTCATAAAGTAGCAGATAAATTGGGTATCAAGTTGGATGAAGGGGTTTATATCGGTGTGACTGGCCCAACTTATGAAACTCCAGCTGAAATCCGTGCGTATAAGACACTTGGAGCAGATGCTGTCGGAATGTCAACCGTTCCTGAAGTCATTGTTGCAGCGCATTCTGGCTTGAAGGTTCTTGGTATTTCATGTATTACCAACTTTGCGGCTGGTTTCCAAGAAGAGCTCAACCACGAAGAAGTAGTGGAAGTGACAGAGCGCGTCAAAGGCGACTTCAAAGGATTGCTGAAAGCGATTCTTGCTGAACTCTAATCCAATGAAAGTACGACTCCAAAGTCTGCCCTACGGACTGAGGTTGCTTCTAGCCACCTTATCATTAGGGATTGGGACGGGTCTGGTCGGCATTGCCTGCCATTATCTACTAGAAGGGGTGCAAGAGCTGGCTTTTGGCCAAGATAAGGGGGACTTGCTTCAGCAATTTAATCACGCTGGAGGTTTCCGTAGATTCCTTGTCCTAGGTGTGACAGGGGTCTTGGCAGCAGGTTTCTGGTATATTCTGCAACGGCGCTATAAAATTCTCTCTATTCGTAGGCAAATTGACCTAGCTGGAGATAGTGAGCCAGCGTTCTTAGCCCACCTCCTTCATGCAGGGATGCAGGTTGCGATTGTTGGAGCAGGTGCATCGGTCGGAAAAGAAGGAGCCCCACGGGAGGTCGGGGCTCTTCTAGCTGGTCAATTGGGCAAAGCCTTCTCCTTGGCAATCAAAGAGCGAAAAGTTTTAATCGCCTGTGGTGCAGGAGCTGGGTTGGCTGCAGTCTATCAGGTTCCCTTTGCTAGTAGCTTGTTCGTCTTTGAGACCTTAGGACTTGCCTACAGTTGGCAGAACCTTCTTCTGGTTTTGTCCAGTACTTATCTGGCGACTTGGGTGGCCCAGCCTATCGTTGGGCACGGTTCTATTTATCATATGTCGCTAGTCTATTGGTCGGCCAGCAGTTTCTTGCAGGCGATTCTGATTGCTTTATTGGTTACTCCATTTGCGCTAGGCTTTCGTTCTTTAGCCAAACGCGCGAGTCGCAAGCGACGGAAGGATGGAACAATTCTTTGGGCTCTTCCTCTAGCCTTTCTTGTGCTGGGGAGCCTGGCAGTCTTTTACCCCATCTTTATGGGAAATGGTCAGGTACTAGCCCAGGCCTTGTTGTCTAGTCAGTCGATTCCCTATCTTCCATTGACTCTTGCAGTGAGGGGGCTTTTAGTCTATCTCCTCTTGAGCAATGGTGCCTATGGAGGGACCTTGACGCCATCATTTGCCTTAGGAATAGGGTCCGGTTACTTAGTGACCTTATTGATGACAGTCGTTGGCATTCATTTAGATCCTGCTCTCGGGATGCTACTTGGTGCGACCGTCTTTTTAGGAACGACCCTACAAGCTCCTTTGACAGCTATTGCCCTGAGCCTTGGATTTACAGGGCAGTCTTTAAGTTTGACAATCCCGCTTGTACTTGCAATAGGTGTGTCTTACGTGATTCGAATGAGATGGGAGAAGAGATGATGAAGGTACATTTTGTACTGCATGAAACATTTGAAGTGCCGGGCGCTTATCTAAAATGGGCGCAGGAGCGTGGTCATCAGGTGACCACGACTAAAGTCTATGAGAAAGAAGCCCTACCTGAGACTGTGGATGAGATCGACTTTTTGATCGTAATGGGAGGACCTCAATCGCCAGATGAAGATCGGGAAGCTTTTCCATACTACGATCCTCAGGCAGAGATCGAGTTGATTCAAAAAGCCATGAAGGCAGATCGTTACATTGTTGGGGTCTGTCTGGGGGCGCAGCTCCTGTCTGTTGCTTATGGCGCAGAGTATGAACACAGTCCTGAGCGCGAGATCGGCGTTTATCTTGTGACCTTGACACCGGATGGTCTAATAGATACGCATGTCCGCTTGTTGGGAGAAACTCTTGAAACCGGTCACTGGCATGGCGATATGCCAGGATTGACAGAGGATGCTATCGTTCTTGCGACCAGTCAAGGTTGTCCACGTCAGATTCTTCGCTTCAGTCCTAAACACTATGCATTCCAAGCTCACTTGGAATTTGATCCAGAAGCAGTCGATCTCTTGATTGCTGCAGACGGTGAAGATGTTTTGGAAGAACAAAGTCAAAAACTGACCTTTGTTCAAAAACCTGAAGCCATTCGTGCTTACGATTATCGAGAAATGAATGCCAAACTCTATGCATTTTTGGATTCATTAACAAAATAAAAAATGAAAGGAAGGCTAGTTAGGGTTTGAAATTGAACCCGGGCAAGCCATGACTTTCAAAACAATATTTAATTGAACCCGCCCTAAAAGCTGTGTGAAAAAGATTGATTGACTTGCAAGTCCATTACTTGCCGCGACAATCCCCTATTTTCACTTTGCTTATTATGGGCTTGGTATCTTTTAGGAAGGTAGAGCATGTGTTCTAATTTGAACACGAGCGGAAAGCTTTTCTAAACAAAAAATGAAAGGAAGGGCAGTTCGGGTTTGAATTGAACCCGGGCTAGAGACTGTGTAAAAAAGATAAATCCTCCTAGATGCGAGGCATCTTTGTCGGATTTCCTATTTTTACTTTGCCTCTTTAACGCCCTTGGTATCTTATATTATGTCTATCCATATTGCTGCTAAGCATGGCGAAATTGCTGATAAAATTCTTCTTCCTGGGGATCCTCTTCGTGCGAAATTTATCGCTGAGAACTTTTTAGAAGACGCTGTTTGTTTCAACGAAGTTCGGAACATGTTTGGTTACACAGGGACTTACAAGGGTCACAGTGTTTCTGTCATGGGAACTGGGATGGGGATGCCATCAATCTCTATCTATGCGCGTGAGTTGATCGTCGACTACGGTGTGAAGAAATTGATCCGTGTGGGAACAGCTGGTTCTTTGAACGAGGATGTGCATGTTCGTGAATTGGTCTTGGCACAAGCAGCTGCAACCAACTCAAACATCATCCGCAACGACTGGCCTCAATACGATTTCCCACAAATCGCTAGCTTTGATCTTTTAGACAAGGCTTACCACATTGCCAAGGACCTTGGTATGACGACTCACGTCGGCAATGTCTTGTCATCAGATGTCTTCTATTCAAACTATGGTGAAAAGAATATCGAGCTTGGTAAATGGGGCGTCAAAGCTGTGGAAATGGAAGCAGCGGCTCTTTACTATCTTGCTGCTCAACACCATGTTGATGCCCTTGCTATCATGACGATTTCAGACAGTTTGGTCAATCCAGATGAGGACACAACTGCTGAAGAACGTCAAAATACTTTCACAGACATGATGAAAGTTGGTCTTGAGACCTTGATTGCAGACTAATGGCAAAATTCCTTCATGATGAATGGCTCTACGATCTCCAAAATTATCACTACAGCCGGGCTCTGCGCTCTATCAAACAGCAGGAAGAAGTACCGGATTTGTTGGTGAGCTTACTGCAGTTAATGGCGGAGCGTCGAGAGCTCAATATCCAACCCGTCATGAATCAAAAGTTGAGAACCGAGTTGCTAGAGGCGACTGGTTTTCAGCTTTTTTGGCATGAAGATCCAGAAGGTGAGCAGTTGGCCAATTACCTTTATGACTTAGAGGCGAAGTTGCGAAATGAGCAGGTTATTGACTTTGTTCGTGCCGTTAGCCCAGCCATCTATCGGATCTTTATGCGATTGATTCAGTTGAAAATTCCTGATATTACCAACTATATTCATAACTCCAAAGAATCCAGTTATGACCGTTGGAAGTTTGAGAGCCTGCATGCGTCCGACAATCCTATCCTGCAGCAATTCCATAGCGAAAGTGTGGTCAATTCATCCAGTTTGACGGAGTTGATTGTGCGGTTGGATTTGCCAGATAGCGTCAAAGTTGCGGCCCAACAATTGCGGGAGTTAGAAAAATCAGTTCGCAATCCCTTGGCCCATTTGATCAAGCCTTTTGATGAGGAAGAGCTTCATCGGACGACGGGTTTCTCTTCTCAGGATTTTATGAAGAATTTGATTGACCTTGCAAGCTACACAGGCATCCAATATGATCAAGTTAACTTTTATTTTGATCAGGCCAATGCTGTGATGGAAGAGCTACTAAAGGAGAAGTAGATGGATAAGATTGCTCAATTACAGGAGATGATTGATCAGAGTCAACGGATCGTGTTTTTCGGAGGGGCAGGAGTTTCCACGGAGTCCAATATTCCAGATTTTCGAAGTTCAGACGGTGTCTATAGCGTTCAGGTTGGGCGGCATTTGACAGCTGAGCAATTGGTCTCACATACCATGTTTAAGCGCTACCCAGAGGACTTTTTCGACTTCTATAAGAAATACCTGGTCTATCCCGATGCCAAGCCCAATGCAGCCCATCGCTATCTCGCTCAGCTTGAAGAGAGCGGTAAGCTCAAGGCAGTAGTGACACAAAATATCGATAGTCTCCATGAAATGGCTGGTTCTAAAAAAGTTTTGAAGCTTCATGGCAGTGCCGACCGCAATTACTGTACGGGTTGCCAGCGATTTTATGATTTGGAGGCCTTTCTAGCTTTGGAAGGCCCGGTTCCACACTGTCTGGACTGCGGCAAGGTTGTCAAACCTGATGTGACCCTCTACGAGGAGCCTCTCGATATGGAGGTCTTTAGCCAAGCAGCCCAAGCCATCCAAGAGGCTGATCTCCTGATTATCGGTGGAACCTCACTTGTGGTCTACCCAGCAGCTAGCTTGATCCAGTATTTCCAAGGGAAGAAGCTGGTTGTCATCAATAAGACCAGTATCCCACAAGACAAGCAAGCAGACCTGGTTATCGAAGGAAAGATTGGCCAAGTGTTTTCTAAATTAAGACAATAAAAGAACACCTGAAAGAAGTGGAAATCCACTTGTTTCAGGTGTTTTTAGGTCTTCCTTTTGACCAATGCTATAAGAATGTATTTGATTATGATATAATGAAATAGATTTTCTTAGGAGGTGTGCATGAAGAAGTTAAATATTAAGAAAAAATATATCTTTCTTGCTTTAGTGAGTTTTTTGATTGGCTACTTCGGGCTTCGGTATTATATCAAACCAGATTGGTTTGATTTAGAGTATACTTATCATAAGGTATATCAATACAAAGTTAGTAAAATAAAACCACAGAAAAAGATTATCAAAGATATTAACATCGAAATTATACACGATATAAAAGAGCAAAAGCCTACAGATGGAAAATGGAAAGAGACCATACGAACAGATATAGATAGTTATCGTATTGACCCAATATTACATGTGACTTTTACTGATAATAGTAAGGCTGATATTCCTTTACGAACAGATCGAATTGGTCCAGCATTTAGTTGGAAAAATTTGGATGATGAATTATATAAAAAATTATCGTCTCGTTTCCCGTTAGCAGAACCGATTGATGTTGTTCAATATCATTCTTTAGAATCTGTTCTAATGCTCTATCAGGGAGATACCTTATTTCAAATTCCAGAGGAACAAACAGTGATTCAATTTCAGGTGAAAAATCCAAATAATGGTAAGCTACAAACTTACTATCAATATGGTTCAGAACCTAAATTTAATTATTTTCGACCAGTATTCTTTTTACAAAATAAAGCACACTTATTTAATGAAAAGCCAGAATTTTTTAATGCTTATAACCAATCTAGTCAAAAAAATTATTGGGATAGAGATTTCGATTTTAGACATGCTAATTTATCGATCTCGCAAGAGTATCGTTATTATCGTTTATTTTATTCCGATCGATTAAGCAATCAGCCGGTTGGAATTAGCCCTACGGGACATACATTTAAAACAACGATTACAGATACCTATATTTTACCAAATGAAGATCAGAGTAGCGAGGGTGAAAAAGTTACATCAAAATCGAAAACATACACTGATCAAACTGAATACACGTATGAAATTCTTGACAGAAAAAAACCAAAAATCATAATAGAATAATACAAGCTGGAGTTTAGTTTATTTCAATTCTAGAGTGAAACACTTCAACATTTTTATGGATCATATTTATATCAAGTCAATAGATTAGATTGTTCGGGTTTCTTCCTTATGTTAAAATGTGCTAGATTTTCTCAGGAGGTGTGTATGAAGAAGTTTAAAAGAATATTACCGCTCGTTTTAGTAGCTTTAGGACTATTCTTCTTTGGACTTTATTACTATTTGAAAACATCTGTTGATCCTGGTTTGTTTGATAAGAATGATCAGTATATTAAGGTTTACAACTACAAATCAGAGAAGATCAAGCCCAAAAAAGCAAAAGTAAAAGAAATTAATCTTGAGTTTATCTACGACGATAAGGCTGTTGTTCCTGATGGATTGACTTGGTCGGAAGATCTTCGGTCTGATATTGGTCCTTATGACGGTGGAGATGTCATTTTACATGCCCTGTTAGAAGATGGCTCAAAAATCAGAATCCCGCTACAAAAGGCGTTTCATTTAGGTCCAACATTTAGTCGGGATTTGGAATACAATAATAAATTAGAGGAGAAAATGCTCCCTAGATTCCCGAAATTCAGTACAGAGTATAATCAAAATTATTCCTTCGTTTATTTTAGTGGAATGATGTATGTAGGGGACACCCTCTATCAAGCTCCTGAAACAGAAGCTGTTATGCGTTTTGACCTAAAGAATCCAAAAACTGGAAAGTTACAAACCTATTTTGAGTATGGGTATTTGCCAGAGAAAACAAATTCTCCTGTGTTTGTAAAAACTAAAAAAGATGTGAGCCAAGCAGACATGCAATCGTTTTATGATGATTACCATAACAGTTGGAAGGGCTACTGGGATAGGGGAGTCGATCCCTTCCCTAAAGAGTTGACTAGTACCTACCCCTATCAATTTCACTATTATAAATGGTTCTATTCAGATGCTCTATCGAATCTTCCTCTGAAAATAGATCTCACAGGTTCTGAATTTAAAACAACCGTCACTCGTACGCAGTTGATAAAGCCTGATCAAAATGATCAGATGAAAGTGAGGACAGCGACAAAAACCTATACAGAGAAAAATAAAGGGGAATATGTACAAGAAGTCCTTGGTAAACTTTCGGAGTTCAAACAGATTAATGATCAAGCAAAAGATGAAGAGAAATATAAGTAAGAAACAAGAGCTTTCAATCTTGTTACTAGAGTTCATATTTAGGAGGTGAAGATGAAGAAGAAATATATTCTTCTTGTTTAGTCAGTTTGTTTATTCCTTAAAGTCTGAGTAGTTTGATTTAGAACACATACCGAATTGAATAACGATGAATATATCAGTGTAGTTTTAAATCCAAATCAAAACAAGTCCAAATGATTCTCATTTGGACTTGTTTTTACAGTAGGATGTTTGAGATAGGATCCCCGAAGTCATCGTCTAGGAGATTGAGTTCAGAAAAATGATAATTCTTCTCGATAGCTTTTGGATCAATTCTACCAACTTTAAAGATGCTTTTATTTTCTTTTATAGTGGTAGTTTTAGGTGTTTGTCTGATCAAATCCGGTAGTTCGTCAATGATTCGTTTGTATAATTGGGTATAGTCGTGACCAACTTCCTGCTTTAATTGATTTTCTCGCTCATCGATTCTTCGATTGAGATCATTTATGTCAGGTTCAGACCATTTAGAAGTTACTGTGAAAGAATAACCATCAGAAGTAGCAGTATCCATATGTACTTTATAATCAGATAAATCTCTTATAAAAGTTGCCATGTAAGCCTGTTGAATGGATTCTAATTCTGTTTGAGTAGGGGTGTAGTATACATTTATAGATTTACTCATTTCCTTTATCTTATTAAGAATACTATCTTTTATTTTCTTATTGAATTCATCCTTTACTTTCTTCTCAACAATTTGGTTTACATTTTCTAGATTAGACGGTTTATCAGCGGTGGAAAAAGTCTTTCGAAGAACAGTTTGATCTGTATCGTTTTTCTTTTGTATGTGATAAGTCAGCTTATAGTTGGAATGAGGTTTTCCGTAGAACCATAATACTGTCTTGGCTTCTGAAAACAAATCTTTTTTCTGAATGGTGATTTCTTGATTCCTATCATCTACAAGACTTATTTTTTTAATAGAGTAATCCACAAGATTTTTTTCTGACACAGTTACATAATACATCTTGTTCGATTTTTGAAAATTTGAAGTATTTTGTTCATTTTCAAATACCCCATTACCAACGTTTTCAACGCTGATGGAAGGACTTAAAAAGAAAATAAGCAACAAAATCGGAATCAGAATCGAGGAAATCCATATTAGTCTTTTCTTAAGTTTTTTACTCATACATCCTCCAATGATAGTGTGATGTTTAAAAAAGGCATCTGTTAGAAACATCGCCATAAGGATAGCAAGTTAAACTCTATTTTATCATAGGTGATGTAGAATAGCTATCGTTTTCCTGGAACTCAATAGCAAGAAAATGCTATTATTTCAAAATAAAAATTATTGATTTTGGATTAAAAAAATTCATACCAAAATTTACTTTACATTTTGAAAAAAGTGTATGATTATGGTTTAATGGAAAGTAATTATATTGTTATCAAATCAATTTCCAAAGAGGTGACGATGAAGAAGTTAAAACTTAAAAAGAGATATATGATACTTAGTTTGGTAGCGGTCTTGACGATTGTCTACATGGGGCTTCGGTATTATATCAAGCCAGAGTGGTTTGATTCAAAGTTCACTTATCACAAAGTCTATCAATACAAAGTTAGTAAAATTAAGCCACAGAAAAAGATTATCAAGGATATTAATATTGAAATTATCCACGATCAAAAAGAGCAAAAACCTACGGAAGGGCAATGGCAAGAATCAACTAGAACGGATATAAAGGGCTATAATGATTCACCAATACTACATGTGACCTTTACCGACAAGACTAAGGCTGATATTCCCTTAGTAACAGGTCGAATTGGTCCTGCATTTAGTCAGATGAATGTGGACAGTAAATTATATCAAAAACTATCATATCGCTTCCCTAAATTACAGCTTCTAGGTGAAAAGCACCGTGATACACTCTCTACTCTTCTAATGCTCTACCAAGGGGATACCTTGTTTCAAATTCCTGAGGCAAATACGGTTATACAATTCCAAGTGAAAAATCCAAAGAATGGTAAGCTCCAAACTTACTATCAGTATGGTGGTGATCCTGATTTTGATTATTTCCGCCCTGTATTCTTTTTACAAACAAAATCAAGTTCATCCAAGGAAAAACAAGAATTCTTTGATGCTTATAACCAACCCACTCAAAAGAATTATTGGGATAGAAGTTTTTATTCTAGTTATGATAATTTATCTGTTTCACAAAATTATTATTTTTATAAATTATTTTATACTGATCAATTAAGCAATCTTCCACTAGGAGTCAGCCCGACAGGAAATACATTTAAAACTACGATCACAGATACCTATATTTTACCAGATGAAAATCGAAATAGTGAAGGTGTAAGAGTAGCGTCAAAATCAAAAACTTACACAGATAAAACAGAATATACCTCAGAAATTCTTAATAAATAAGCAAAACTCCAGCTAGTAATACTAGTTGGAGTTTGTTGTTGATTATACCATGAGATCTTCGAGAGGATCTGTCGTTTTCCTGAAATTATCGATGTCTACCGTAGGAATTTCAGAATCTATGTCGGCACGATCAAAGTGCAAAGTTGCCTTCTCTTCCGTTTTCTTAAACCTTGGCATTTCTTTGATCATTGTTGGTAGTTCAGAAATAATTGTTTGGTAAACCTTTTTGGGATCATTTTTGAACTCATTTTTTAATTGAGATTCTCGTTGGTCGATGATTTTATTCAGTGCATCCATATCAGGAGCAGACCACTGAAAATCCATTTCAAATTCATAGGAGGAATCATTGGCCGCTGATAGTTTAAATTGTGACTTTTCAAACCAATCTTTGATAATGGTATCCCAATATGCATCTGCAATGGCTTCTTGCTCTTTTTCTGATGGAGTATAATAAATGTCCATGTACTCCCAATTATCTTTAAGATTTTGAATCAGCCGGTCTCTGATGTTTTTCTCCACCCTCTTTTTCAATAATTTTTGACCAACCTTATTGACCTCTGAGAAGTTGGAATTATTAGAAGGAGTAGTAAAATTAGACTCAGCTTTGGTATCCGAATAAATATCAGTGTAGACTAACTTGTATTTTGTGTCTGGCTTACCGGCAAACCAGAAGCCATATTTATCATCTTGTTTATCCTCTAAATCTAAGATGTCTTGTTTTTTATTATTCTGATCTAAAATTTTAAGTTCATTACTAGATATAGAGTGAACGTCATCAATTGAAAACTCGACGTAATAACGATTTTCAGCCTCTTTGTAATTTTTTGCTGGATGTTTAGCGTCCATATAGCCATTTATTTCAGACTTTATAGAAACATGAGGACTAAACTCAAAAAGAGTAGGTATGGGATAGAAATTAAAAAATGTAATGAGGCCAATAACGATTGAAATAGCAGCAATGATTAAGATTTTCTTTATCTTCATATCGCCTCCTTACTTATCAAACTTCACTTCCTCAAGCAAGTACTCGATGAATTTTTCTCCCATTTTTGAGAGGGCTGTTTTTTCATGTTTGATGTAAACCAGCTCGATCGGGTCTTCGATATCAAGGGGAATGGAGACGATGTTATTTCCGTTGAGATTGCTGTTGAGAATCCCGGTCGCAATGGTGTAGCCATCCAGACCAATCAAGAGATTAAAGAGGGTCGCCCGGTCACTGACGACGATGGATTTCTTATGATGCTCTTGAGAGAGAATCTCTTCTGAGAAGTAGAAGGAGTTGTGGGTCCCTTGGTCATAGCTAAGGTATGGGAAATCTTCCAGATCAGACAAGTGGACGATCTCTTTCTTGGCAAGAGGATTGGTCTTGCTGACAAAGATATGAGGTTGCGCTGTAAAGAGGTGGGTAGCAATCAGGTGATTATCATCCAGCATCTTAGAGAGGACATCTCGGTTGTAGCTATTCAAAAAGAGTACGCCAACTTCGCTTCGGAAATTCTTAACGTCATCGATGATCTCCCAAGTCCGCGTCTCCCGTAGGAAGAGCTCGTATTTTTCCATGTCGCTTTTCTTCAATAGTGAAACGAAGGCCTCAACCACGAAGGCGTAGTGCTGTGAAGAGACGCTGAAAAGCTCACGAGAACCCACAGGATTTTTATAACGCTCGGACAAGAGGTCAATCTGCTCCACCACCTGGCGGGCATAAGAGAGGAACTCCATCCCATCGCGGGTCAAAGTGATCCCTTTAGGATTCCGAATAAAGATTTCAATCCCCATCTCATTTTCCAAGTCCTTGACGGCATTGGAAAGGCTAGGTTGCGTGATGAAGAGTTGTTTAGCGGCCTCATTCATAGAGCCGGTTTCGACGATTTTGATAATGTATTGTAATTGTTGTATTCTCATGCTTTTATTTTAACATAAAAAAGCGCGTTTTTCCCGTAAAATGTGGTCTTTCAAGGACTGTATGAGAGAATAAGACAGGCTGAGGTAGGTAATAGGAAGTAGGCTAGATCGAATAATTAAAAATAGAAAATTGGAAACAAAATCTCCATCTGGGGACTGATTTTGATGGAAAATTACAGTTTTGCCTTGCTTAAGGTGAGAGCTGATTGATAGAATGGTAAAAAATTGATTGAGGAGATCATATGAAAAAACTAGTTTCCTGGTATAAGAAAAAGGATAAGGATTTGGAAACGCATTTCACAGCCGGTCTGTTACAGATCAATTTTGTGACCAATGCTCTGATTCTATTGGCCTTTTACATCTATTTGGTCATTAGTCAGTCGATCTATGCTCTATCGGATCCATTTATCCAATTTAGTTTTTGGGAGATCATTGCCTTTACGATGAAGATCTTACCCTACGGTCTAATCATAGCCCTATTTGTCCCCAATATTTTTGTCATCATTTATGGGATTGGTCGGTGGTCTAGCCTCCAGTTCAAAGAATCTGAGGAAGAAGCTCTCGAAGATCCTGATTTGTTTGAAGATAGAATTCCAAAGGAAGGAGAAGGAACAAGAGAAGATGACGCATTCCTTATGAAAGAAAGGCAAGAATCACCTAGTCCTAAGCCTAGCAAAAAGAAAAAGCAACAGCCTACCATTGTTCTTTGGTTTGGTCTCTTTGGTTGCTTTCTCGAAGCGATTTTCATTTACATCGTCAAGGAGATGACCTTTTACGAATGGAATGAGCCCTTGATCAATTCTCAGAAACATGCCTTGATCTGGTCTGGCGCCTATCCGACCTTCTTTACACTGGCAGCTCTTACTTTACTAGCCTTGATTATCTATTCCTACCGGGATGCGAATTCACTTTCGCCGTTAGCAAATGTCTTCTGTATTAGTGGCATTCTAGGAGGAGTGGTTCTCCTCTTAGTTTTTGATAATCAACTGCAGGTAGCAAGTTTTCACACCTTTTTCTTACTGATCTATTCCATCCATCTCTTATGGGTTCGCATTAAGGAGTGGCAGGAAGATCGAACAGAGATAAGCTATGAGAATCGTCTACTTCAATGGCTCCATCAGCTCTTAAATCGGTCGCGTAACTGGCCTTGGCTAGCGGTCCTAATCGCTCTTCCAACCCTTGCCCTTGTTGTCCTCGTTCTCATGCTCTTTGGGCAACAACCGGATTCCATGATCAAGGCCTGGACCAATACAGCAGACTGGGCCTTCTCACAAAAGATCCCTCCTCAGAACCTCATCATTGATGAGCACTATCTTTGTACGGTTGCGGCTGGTGGCCATGAAAATGTTGTCAAGCCCCAGCGGATGGGCGTCCGCCACGGTCATCCAGTCGTCGTCAATCGCCAGCTCTGTATCGCCAATGCCTTTGAACAGGTGCTAGAAGAAAAGACGCCGCGTTTCCATCGCTTCTTGCGTCGCAATTATGACCGCTATGGCTATCCCTTTGCCAAACATATCAAGAAGAAATGGGCTATGGACCTGATCTACTACCTGATGAAGCCCTTGGAATGGCTTTTTCTACTGGTTCTTTATCTAGTAGATCGTAAGCCCGAGAACCGAATCGCCATGCAATACATCAAACCGATTCCAGAAGATTTTGATCCAAGAAAGCTTCCTAAGTCACCGATTTCTACTTGACAAGTGACAAGGAGCGCGATATAATGAGACAAATTTAACCTTTAAGAGGTCCAGAGAGGCCTGCAAGGAAAGACAGAAAAAAGATCAGCAGACTGTGTCTAGCTGATCATTTGTAGGGCCTTGCTTTTGCGAGGTCTTTTTTGCTGAAAGAAAGAAGAGGAAACCAATGGTCAGTGACAGTTGTAAAAAACGCTTTGGCAAAATCATGATGGAGGAGATGGAGCTGGTCGCTCAAGAAGAGATCGCTCCCCGCATCTATTCTATGATCCTGAAGGGGGAAATGGTGGCGCAAATGCTGCCAGGTCAATTCCTTCATATCCGCGTCCCTGATGGGTCCAAGCTGCTTCGCCGTCCGATTTCAATTTCTGAGATTGATCCTGAGACACAGACGTGTCGCCTAATCTACCGCATCGAAGGTGGGGGGACAGCTATCTTTTCCCAATTGCCAATCGGTAGTAAACTCAGTGTCATGGGGCCTCAGGGAAATGGCTTTGATCTCACCAATCTCGGCCAAGGTCAGAAAGCCTTGATCATCGGTGGCGGTATCGGTGTTCCTCCTTTGGTCCAAGTGGCCAAACAACTCCATGAGCAAGGGGTAGAAGTTGAAGTGGTTGTCGGCTTTGCGACCAAAGAAGCCGTCATTTTGGAAGAAGAGCTTTCTAAGGTTGCTCATGTCACTGTAACGACAGACGATGGGACTTATGGCACTAAGGGCTATGTCTCTACGGTCATTGATCAAATGGACCAGGAGTTTGACGCTATCTATTCTTGTGGAGCACCCGGCATGCTCAAATATATCAACACCAAATTCCATGATCATCCCCGCGCCTACATTTCTATGGAATCGCGTATGGCTTGTGGGATGGGTGCTTGCTACGCTTGTGTGGTGCATTTAGAAAATGAAAGTCAATCAGCCAATAAGCGCGTGTGTGAAGACGGACCGGTCTTTGAAACCGGTACGATTGTGATGTAGGAGGACCTTATGACAGCAAATCGACTAGCCGTATCCTTACCTGGTTTAGACTTGAAAAACCCGATTATTCCGGCATCTGGCTGTTTTGGCTTTGGTCAAGAATATGCCAAATACTATGACTTAGACCTGCTTGGATCCATTATGATCAAGGCGACAACTGCTGAGGCTCGCTTTGGTAATCCAACGCCACGTGTCGCCGAGACGCCTGCCGGCATGCTCAATGCCATTGGCCTCCAAAATCCAGGGGTAGACGTGGTCCTGGCAGAAAAACTTCCTTGGTTGGCCCAACATTATCCAGACCTACCGATTATTGCCAACGTAGCCGGCTTCTCCAATGAAGAGTATGCAACGGTATCTAGGAAGATCTCGCAAGCACCAAATGTCAAGGCCATTGAGCTCAATATCTCTTGTCCAAACGTAGACCATGGGAACAACGGCCTCTTAATCGGGCAGGTTCCTGAGTTGGCCTATGCGGCTGTGAAAGCAGCGGTAGAAGCGTCCTCCGTCCCTGTCTATGTCAAGTTAACGCCTAGTGTGGCAGACATCACGCAGGTCGCAAAAGCAGCAGAAGATGCAGGTGCAACTGGTTTGACCATGATCAATACCTTGGTCGGCATGCGCTTTGACCTTAAGACTGGTAAGCCCATCATTGCCAATGGAACCGGAGGCATGTCTGGTCCAGCCGTTTTCCCAGTTGCATTAAAACTCATCCGCCAGGTCGCCCAATCCACTAAACTTCCGATTATCGGAATGGGAGGTGTGGATTCAGCAGAAGCAGCCATTGAAATGATGATTGCTGGTGCCTCTGCGATTGGAGTTGGAACTGCTAATTTCACCGATCCTTATGCATGTCCAACCATCATCGAAGATCTGCCACAGGTCATGGATCGCTATGGTATTGACACCCTTGAGAACTTCCGAAAACATGTACGGGAAAATCTACTGTAAATCCTTGACTTTTCCCAAATATCGTACTACAATAAATAAAAACCTTTAAAGCAGTCCAGAGAGGCTCCTAAGGTCTAGACGGTGAATCATGGTAGTTGTTCCTACCTAATTTTCGTGTAACCTTGCCTCGGGCAAGGTTTTTTTGTAGATAAAATGATCAATCAAAAAAGGAGTAATCCATGCGTGAAGAACGTCCTATTATCGCCCTTGACTTCCCAGCTTTCGAGGATGTCAAAAACTTTTTAGAGCATTTTCCAGAAGACGAAAAATTATTTGTAAAAATCGGAATGGAATTTTTCTATGCAGTTGGTCCTGAAATTGTACATTACCTCAAAGGGCTTGGACACAGTATTTTCCTTGATTTAAAATTGCATGATATCCCAAATACAGTCAAATCAGCCATGTCCGTGTTGGGGACCTTCGGAGTAGATATGGTGACGGTCCACGCAGCCGGTGGTGTAGAGATGATGCGCGAAGCCAAGGCAGCTCTTGGTGAAGGGGCTAAATTGGTAGCCGTAACCCAGTTGACTTCTACCAGTGAAGAAGACATGCGTGATTGCCAAAACATCCAAACAACGGTCCAAGAATCAGTAGTCAATTATGCTCGCAAGGCCCAAGAAGCAGGCTTGGATGGCGTTGTCTGTTCAGCCCATGAAGTGGCCTTGATCAAGGATGCTACTTCATCAGACTTTGTCTGTGTCACACCAGGGATTCGTCCTGCTGGAGCTGAAATCGGTGACCAAAAACGGGTCATGACCCCACAAGAAGCTCATAAAATTGGCTCTGACTATATTGTCGTTGGACGCCCAATCATCCAAGCAGAAAACCCATGGGACGCTTACCATGAAATTAAGAGACAGTGGAATGCGTAAGAGCTACTAAAAGTGAAACTTTTGTAGCTCTACGGGAAGTCCTATGGGACCTTCCCTAACGCATTCACTAGATCACAGAAGAGAAAATGATCGTTTCTCTTCTGTGATCATCGGAATAATAATCGCCAGTAAAAGTGGAACTTTTGTAGCTCTACGGGAAGTCGGATGGGATCTTCCCTAACGCGTTAACTAACCTGTAATGTTGTTGTTTAAATCAATGATTGATTTAATTCGTATATGATTAAAATCGTAAAAAGGAGTCGTCATGTCATTAGCTAAAGATATTGCTAGCCATCTTTTGAAAATCGAAGCGGTTTATTTGAAACCAGAAGAACCTTTTACTTGGGCATCTGGGATCAAATCCCCTATTTATACAGATAACCGTGTAACTCTTGCTTATCCTGAAACGCGTACCTTGATCGAAAATGGATTTGTAGACAAAATCAAGGAAGCTTTCCCTGAAGTAGAAGTCATTGCAGGAACTGCAACTGCAGGGATTCCTCACGGAGCCATTATTGCGGACAAGATGAATTTGCCATTTGCCTACATCCGTAGCAAACCAAAAGACCACGGTGCTGGAAACCAAATCGAAGGCCGTGTACCACAAGGTCAAAAGATGGTCGTGGTGGAAGATTTGATTTCTACTGGTGGATCTGTCTTGGATGCTGTCGCAGCTGCCAAGCGTGAAGGAGCAGACGTCCTTGGTGTCGTAGCTATCTTCACCTACCAATTGGAGAAAGCAGATAAGAAATTTGCGGAAGCTGGCGTTCAACTTGAAACCTTGTCTAACTATACAGAATTGATTCATTTGGCAGAAGAACAAGGTTACATCACTTCTGAAGGTTTAGAGTTGTTACGCCGTTTCAAGGAAAACCAAGAAACTTGGCAAGATAAATAATAGGACGGAAGCGTTTTTAACGCTTCTTTTTTATACTCTTTTCACTAGTTGGTGGTTAACTTGATTCTCAAAGTAAAATCCGGTATGATAGTAGTAATTGTTTTTATGGATGAAGGAAAAATTATTTTTAAGGGAGAATAAGATGTCAAAAGAACATTATTTGCAAATGAAGAAGGAATTTAAAATTAGATTTACAATTATTATCGTCCTAGGTATAATTGCTAGTGTATTTTATATTCAGATATTGCTTAGCCACTCTCGTGAAGTGCCCTTTTTTATAACCTGTCTTGGAACTCTCACCTTCATCAATCAGTCATTGATTGCACCTGTCTTTTATGAGAAAAAAGCAGCTGAGAAGGAACATCCAGAATGGAAGAATTTATCAACAAAAGGAGTAGAAATTCCTCAGGAAGAAATTCAAAAACGAAATGGGATATCGATCCTATCTTTCATCATTGTAATTGTTGGATTCTTCATGTTATACCGACCAGCTCCAAAAACAGACGCAGGAACTGAAGTGATCAAAACCTATCGCGAGATCCAGTCTGTGCCAGAAAATTCAACAGAAAAAGGATCTAGCACAGTCTCTAATTTAACTCCGAAAGATGTTCAAACCTTACAAGAATTGAAAGAAGAAATCGAATCCAATGCCCCATCAGATTCAAACTCACTAGATATAAACAAAGCAAAAGATTTTGCAGAAAAAGCGCAGCAACAGAATTGGTTGAAAAGGGGAGAGTAAGATGACTTTTCAAGTGGTTTGAAATCAACTAGTTTTTGTGAAAGGATAAAAAACAAATGACAGTAACAACATTCTGGCTTAGTTTGGGCATTCTGACCCTTGTTTTCTTGGTCATGCTGCTTATCTTTTACACCTTGTATCGTCGTGAAATTAAAGTGAAAACAGAATCAACCGCAAAAATTATGGGAGAAGTAGTTGCTTTTGATTCCAAAAATCAACAGCTTATTTCTCTGCCTGTGGTGGAGTATCAGGTCGGGGGCGAAAGATACCAAAAGACATTCACCTATGCTTATTTTAGGGAGACTTCTTCCAACTCTGGGCAGGCCAATGTTTTCGATAGAACCTATGTTCTTGGAGCCGGCAAAAATCTGGATTTGCGGATGATATTCCCAATCGGGTCTCCTATGACAGTCTTTTATAATCCAAGCAAGCCACAAATTGGTTTTGTCGAACGATATGCCGGCTTAGTCGGTTTCTATAAAATCGGAATGATTCTAACGGTTGGGATTTATCTTGTATTATTATGTATTTTAATTCTAGTATTTTAGGTCTGTTAGTTAAGGTTAAGAGTTAAAAATTGCTTCGATAGAATGAGTATGTTTATAAATTACATTTTAGAACAACTTTTCTTTGCACTTTACAGTTGATAGTCAGTCCAAAACAGCAGAAATGCTGTTTTTTTGATATAATGGACCTATGTTATCGAAAAGTAAACGTATTCTATTTGGGATGCTTCATGTTGTCATGTTGCTAGTGATGGTCCACTGGTTCTTGATCAGTGTGACCTATCTGAGAGAGATTTCATGGCTAGCCATTTTAGGTGCTGGATTGCTATTTCTGCTAGCCTGGCTGAAACGCGATGGGCTAAAGAGTGCCTTTGCTTGGTTGACTCGGCACAAAAAAGGCTTCTTGCTTGGAGCAGTTGTCTTTCAGTTGATTGTTATGGTCTGTGCGGAGCTCTTTATCCGTCGGGATGCCGCGGTTGTTTTCAAAGGGGCTTTTGATCTTCTTAAGCAATCCTCTATCACCAACTACCTCAGTCGCAATCCCAATAACATTCCGCTCTTTCTTTACGAGAAGTTTTTCTATGTCTTATTTGGCTCTAGCGGTCTGTGGGTCATGCAGGCTCTCAATATCCTCTATGTCAATCTGGGTGCAGTCCTCTTGTACAAGCTGTCCCAGAAGCATTTCAATCAAAAAACGGCTGATCTGGTCTATCTCTTCTATGTGAGCTTGGTCTGTTACTCGCCGTATTTCTATTCCATGTACACGGACATTCCGCCGCTTCCTTTGATCGCTCTTCAGTTATGGTGGGCCTTGGATCTCTTGAAGGAAGATCAAGCAGTCTCCTGGAAGAAGATTGTTGGCTTGGGGATCTTATCTGGCGTGAACATGTTGATCCGTCCAACGACGATTATTGTCATGATTGCCTTTTTGGCTGTGCTCTTCTTCAGAGGAAATTGGAAGGCCTTTGGAAAGATTGCTACGGTGACAGTCATGACGACAGGCTTTGTCTTTGCAGGATTGAATACAGCGGTCAATCATCAAAGAGTTGTGCCGATCTTGAAACAAGAAGGGCTGGTTAAAGGACCGCTCTTGTTTATCAATCTGGGCTTGACAGATATGGGGCACAACCAAGAAGATATGAAAGAAGGCTTGTTGGCCTATATCGATGAGGATAAGCGCTCGGATTACAACAATGGCCTCTTTAAAAAAGAAAATGTGATCAAAGAAATCAAGCGCCGTCTCAAGGAGTACGGACCGTTCGGTTTGATCGGGCATATCTACTACAAGCAATCTTTGACGGTAGCAGAAGGGACCCTGGGCTGGCTTTACCGAGATGTAGAGTATGAGAAGACGCCTTTTATCAATCCTCTCTATGCATCCCTGACTAAAAATAATGGTCTGGCAAAATGGGTGCGGACTTATTTCCTTAGCATTGATCGCCCGCAGTACAAGTATTATGAATTTGTGAAGCAGGTGATCTGGATCGTCCTATCGGCTGGTTTGGTTGGGGCTTATCTCAAACGTCGAGATACAGATGACTTTAACTTCCTTTCCTTAGCAGTCTTTGGTGGTTTGCTCTTCTTGACCATCTTTGAAGGTGGGAAGACCCGCTACCTCATCCAATTCTTACCGCAAATTTTACTAGTCGCTTCGATCGGTCTAGCAGGATTTACCAAGAAAGAAAATACATAAAAGCTCTGGCTTGTTTGACAGGCAGAAAAAGAGAGTGGGACAGAAATCGGTAATTCGTTAGAATTCGATTTCGTCGTCCCACCTCCGCGCAGTTGAGTAGGGCTGTAAAAGCTGATGAAATCAGCGTAGTAGAGCCCACTCAACCACTGCGTCTTGCTCGACAATCCAAAAATAATTGAGAGGCTAGG
>JAGZKI010000025.1 GCA_018365265.1 Streptococcus parasanguinis
AGTATCAAACAAAAAGAAGATAAATTGAAATATTTATCAATTCAGGTCATTTCAGAGAAATTGGAAATTCCTATTCCTAGTGTTAAGAGATTGGTGTCACTATTGAAAAAAGAAGGTATCATTTCATCAAAAACAGGAATAGCAGGTGGATTATCAATTCAAAAAGATGTTGAAACCATCACTTTATTTGATATTTTCCGGTCTATTGAGGGAAGTAAAAAGACACTTTTCAATTTTTATGATAGCTTTGATTTATCTCAATTTGAAAATAGTAGCGATGTTGAATTATATCTCAATAATTTTCAAGAAATTTTGACAAATGCTGAAAGTGCCATGGTTAAAGAGTTGAAATCATGTACTATATCGGATTTGCTTAATAAAGCATAGAATGTTTTAAGATGATAGTTGTAGACACTGATGGTATTTTGTTAGAGGAAACTTTTAGTCCTATATTGTATAGGTTGTCCCAAAAATATCATAAAACATATTCTCAAGAGTTAGAGGGAAATACATTGTCACAAAATAGACAAGAAGTTGCAATTTTTTGAAATTCTATTATATAAAAAACAGTTTGTCTTCAATCTAACTAGAACGGAAAGCTTTATTTTGTTTCTATTCAAAAAATTCAGAATATTACAGAAAATTCTTGACATTGTTTTTTCCCTATGCTACAATACTAAACAAGACATTGAACAAAGGAGAAAGTCAAACATGAAAACAGCTAAGTTTATTCAATTTGCTTTGTTGTTGAGGTATAAGGGCTAGTGCAGAAGCATTAGTCCTGTTTGGCTTACCAAGCGGGCAAAAACATCTCGCTTGGTTGACCGAGTGAGATGTTTTTCTTTATATCCACTACATAGAAATGAGGAGACCCTATGCGTAAAGTTGAATTTTTAGATACCAGTCTTCGAGATGGTGAACAAACACCGGGTGTAAATTTTTCGATCAAGGAAAAAATTTCCATTGCCAAACAATTGGAAAAATGGGGTATTTCTGCTATTGAAGCAGGTTTTCCTGCAGCTAGTCCGGATTCCTTCACAGCTGTTCAAGAAATTGCAAAGGTCTTGACCAAGACAGCCGTAACTGGCCTAGCTCGTTCTGTTAAATCCGATATCGATGCCTGCTACGAAGCATTGAAAGATGCCAAGTATCCGCAAGTTCACGTCTTTATCGCAACCAGTCCCATTCACCGGGAGTTTAAACTCAACAAGAGCAAGGAAGAAATTCTTAAAGCCATTAAAGAGCACGTTTCATATGCGCGTTCAAAGTTTGAGGTTGTGGAGTTCTCACCAGAAGATGCGACTCGGACCGAATTGGATTTCCTCTTGCAAGTCGTTCAGACAGCGGTCGATGCAGGGGCTAGCTACATCAATATTCCTGATACAGTCGGTTTCACGACACCAGCAGAGTATGGCGCGATTTTCAAATACTTGATTGACCATGTCAAGACGGACCGCGAGATTATTTATTCCCCTCATTGTCATGATGACTTAGGTATGGCGGTGGCGAATAGCCTTGCTGCTGTCAAAAATGGGGCCCGCCGTGTGGAAGGAACTATCAATGGGATCGGTGAACGGGCTGGAAATGCAGCGCTTGAAGAAGTAGCGGTCGCTCTTAATATTCGCGAAGACTATTACCAGGTTGAGAGTCCGATTGTGCTCAATGAAACCATCAATACTTCCGAGTTGGTTTCTCGTTACTCTGGGATTCCAATTCCTAAAAACAAAGCGGTTGTTGGTGGCAATGCCTTCTCACATGAATCTGGAATTCACCAAGATGGGGTCCTTAAAAACCCGCTTACCTATGAAATCATCACCCCTGAGTTGGTGGGTGTCAAGAGCAATAGTCTCCCTCTTGGAAAATTGTCTGGCCGCCATGCTTTTATTGAGAAGCTCCATGAGTTAGGACTCGATTTCTCAGAGGAAGATATCCAACCATTATTTGCCAAGTTCAAATCTCTGGCTGACAAGAAACACGAGATCACCGATGCCGATATTCGCGCCCTTGTTGCCGGTACAGCAGTGGAAAATCCAGATGGCTTCCAATTCAACGATCTCCGCTTGTCGACCAATGCCGATGAAAGCATTTCTGCAGCAGTTAGCCTTAGCAATGAAGAGGGAGAAGTGCTTGAATTCTTGGCTGATGGTCAAGGGTCGGTTGAAGCCATCTTTAATGCCATTGATAAATTCTTCAAGCAAACCGTTCGCTTGACCTCTTACAACATCGATGCGGTGACTGATGGAATCGATGCCCAAGCCCGTGTCTTGGTATCGGTGGAAAATGTTGATACAGATACGATTTTCAATGCCTCTGGTTTGGACTTCGACGTATTGAAAGCGTCAGCGATTGCCTATATCAATGCCAATACCCTAGTGCAAAAAGAGAATGCGGGTGAGATGGGACGAGCTGTTTCTTACCGTGATCTTCCACAAGCCTAAGAGGAAATGAACATGACAAAGAAAATTGTAACACTTGAAGGAGATGGGATTGGCCCTGAGATCATGGCAGCTGGACTAGAGGTCCTCGCAGCCGTTGCTCCCAAAATTGGCTTTGATTATAGCCTAGAAGACAAACCTTTTGGGGGTGCTGGGATTGATGCCACTGGCCACCCACTTCCCCAAGATACTCTAGAAGCAGCGAAAGGAGCGGATGCTATTCTTCTCGCAGCTATCGGGAGTCCTGAGTATGACCATGCTCCTGTTCGTCCAGAACAAGGTTTGCTGGCTATTCGCAAGGAATTAAATCTTTTTGCAAATATTCGTCCTGTACGGATTTTTGACGCCTTGAAACACCTGTCTCCTTTGAAACTAGAGCGTATCGAGGGTGTCGACTTCGTGGTCGTGCGTGAATTGACAGGTGGGATTTATTTTGGAGAGCATATCTTGAAAGAAGATACAGCGCGCGATATCAATGATTACAGTGCGGAAGAAATTCGTCGGATTATGCACCAAGCCTTCAAGATCGCGCGAGGACGTGGCAAGAAAGTGACCAGTATCGATAAGCAAAATGTCCTTGCAACTTCTAAATTGTGGCGCCAAGTGGCAGAAGAAGTTGCCAAAGAATTTCCAGATGTGACCTTAGAGCACCAGCTTGTCGATAGTGCGGCCATGATCATGATTACCAATCCAGCCCGCTTTGATGTTGTAGTGACAGAGAATCTATTCGGAGATATCTTATCTGATGAATCGAGCGTTCTTCCTGGAACACTAGGCGTGATGCCGTCTGCCAGTCATTCTGACCAAGGACCAAGTATGTACGAACCGATTCATGGTTCAGCACCTGATATTGCTGGTCAAGGCATTGCCAATCCGATTTCCATGATCCTGTCCGTTGCTATGATGCTCCGAGACAGTTTTGGAGAAACAGCAGGTGCAGAAATGATCGAGGAAGCCGTCAATCAAACCTTGAATCAAGGAATCTTGACACGAGACTTAGGTGGTCAGGCTTCTACTGCAGAGATGACTGCAGCCATTATTGGGAATCTCTAAGATGACATGGAGAGATCGCTGTTTAGTTCTTATTGCTATTTGGAATAGTATCGTATTTCTGACCTATGGTTTAGATAAACGAAAAGCTATCCAAAACAGGTGGCGGATTCCTGAAAAGGTCCTGTTACTCGAGAGCTGGCTGCTTGGTGGATTCGGAGCTCTACTAGGTGGATATCTCTTTCAACACAAGGTGCGGAAATGGTATTTTCAAGCTACCTGCTGGGGCAGTAGCCTTCTTTTAGCAGGTGCCCTCTTTCTAATCCTTCAATGGATTTCCTAACAAGAAGATAAATGGAGAAAGACGATGAGTGGAAAATCTATCTTTGATAAACTTTGGGACCGCCACGTGATTACAGGAGTGGAAGGGCAACCCCAACTCATGTATGTGGACCAACACTATATCCACGAAGTGACGAGTCCGCAAGCCTTTCAAGGATTACGGGATGCAGGACGTAAGGTCCGACGACCTGATTTAACCTTTGGAACCTTTGATCACAATGTTCCAACGGTCAATATTTTTGATATTCGAGATGTGATTTCAAAAGCCCAGATTGATAAATTAGCTGAGAATGTGGTGGACTTTGGGATTGATCATGCTGCCCATGGTTCTGCTAAGCAAGGAATCGTTCATATGGTAGGCCCTGAAACCGGTCGGACCCAGCCTGGAAAATTTATTGTCTGTGGAGACAGCCATACCGCAACTCATGGAGCCTTTGGTGCCATTGCCTTTGGGATTGGAACCAGTGAAGTGGAGCATGTCTTTGCTACCCAAACCATCTGGCAAGTCAAACCCAAGAAAATGTTGGTTGAATTCACCGGAACCCCACAAAAAGGGATCTATTCAAAGGATTACATCCTAGCTTTGATAGCGCGCTACGGTGTTGCTTGTGGAGTTGGCTATGTCGTAGAGTATCGGGGAGAAGCAATTGATCGCTTGACCATGGAAGAACGCATGACCATCTGTAACATGTCGATCGAGTTCGGGTCCAAAATGGGGATCATGAATCCAGATGAGACGACCTTTGACTACCTCCGGGGACGCGAATGTGTGCCAGATGATTTTGAGGCCGCAGTAGCTGATTGGAAGACTATAGTCAGTGATGACGATGCCGTTTATGATAAGGTCATCCGTATGGATGTATCTGATCTTGCTCCGATGGTGACTTGGGGGACCAATCCTTCTATGGGAGTGGACTTTGAGACTCCATTTCCAGAGATTCGGGACATGAATGATGAACGGGCTTATCATTATATGGATCTTGAACCTGGCCAAAAACCAGCAGACATTGAATTAGGCTATATTTTTATCGGTTCTTGTACCAATGCGCGTCTCAGCGATTTGGAGTTGGCAGCCAAGTTTGTGAAAGGCAAAAAAATTGCGCCAAACTTAACTGCTATTGTGGTACCTGGCTCTCGTCCAGTTAAGCAAGCCGCTGAAAAATTAGGCTTAGACAAGATCTTCATGGATGCGGGCTTTGAATGGCGTGATCCAGGATGCTCCATGTGTCTAGGAATGAACCCAGACAAGGTTCCAGATGGCGTCCACTGTGCTTCTACTAGCAACCGGAACTTTGAAGATCGTCAAGGATTTGGGGCTAAGACCCATCTCTGTAGCCCAGCAATGGCTGCAGCAGCAGCAATCGCTGGTCGCTTTGTCGACGTGCGACAAATGCCAGAAGTCGAGTAAAAGGAGGAAGCATGGAGAAATTTACCATTTATACAGGAACTACGGTTCCTTTGATGAACGATAATATTGATACCGACCAAATCCTCCCCAAGCAATTCTTAAAGTTGATTGATAAAAAGGGTTTTGGGAAATACCTTATGTATGCTTGGCGCTATTTGGATGACCAATATACTGAGGATCCAGATTTTATCTTTAACAAGCCAGAATACCGCAAGGCGACCATTTTGATCACTGGTGACAATTTTGGGGCTGGTTCCTCTCGGGAACACGCAGCCTGGGCTTTAGCTGATTATGGCTTTAAAGTCGTTATCGCCGGATCCTTCGGAGATATCCATTACAATAATGAGCTCAATAATGGCATGCTGCCGATTGTCCAACCGCTAGAGGTTCGTCAAAAATTGGCAAGTTTGAAGCCGGCAGATCCAGTGACGGTAGATTTGGAAGAGCAGAAGATCATCTCGCCTGTAGGAGAGTTTCGCTTTGAGATCGATCAAGATTGGAAACACAAATTGCTCAACGGCTTGGATGATATCGGGATTACGCTTCAGTACGAAGACTTGATCGCAGCTTATGAGAAGAACCGGCCAGCTTACTGGCAACGATAAAATTGTATACTTAATTACGAATTTTCTGAAAATATATTGAATTTGAGACTATTTTTTGATACAATACTAAAAAGAATAGAAAAGGAAAGAGACTTATGACAAAACACATTCAATGGGACGGACAACTTTCACAAGAAGGATTTGATATTCTTAAAGGAGAGGGTGGCTGTATCGTCTGCCCTACCAAAGTTGGCTACATCATCATGACCAGTGACAAGGCTGGCTTGGAACGGAAATTTGAAGCCAAAGAACGCAACCGCAACAAACCAGGTGTGGTTCTCTGCGGAAGCATGGATGAACTTCGTGCCCTTGCGCAATTGAATCCTGAAATCGAAGCCTTCTACCAAAAACATTGGGATGAAGATATCTTGCTTGGTTGTATCCTTCCTTGGCGTGAAGATGCTTATGCAAAATTGCAAGCTTTCGGAGATGGACGTGAAGAACTCATGACAGATGTTCGTGGAACCAGCTGTTTTGTCATCAAATTTGGTAAAGCTGGTGAGCAAATCGCCAAAGAAATGTGGGAAAAAGAAGGTAAGATGGTTTACGCCTCTTCAGCTAACCCTTCAGGGAAAGGAAACCGCGGGAAAGTCGAAGGAATCGGTGAACGAATCGAAGGCGCCGTTGATTTGGTCATCGAAGCCGATGATTATGTAGCCTCTATCCAACCAGACAAGACGATTGAAACTCGCTATGAACAAGGCGTGATGGTTTCTATGGTTGATGCGGAAGGAAAACTCATCCCAGAACAAGGAGCAGGCAGCCGTTCTGTCAATACTTGTCCAGTCGTCATCCGTAAGGGATTGGATATTGATAAGATCATGATGCACTTATCCGATCATTTCAACTCTTGGAACTACCGCCAAGGGGAATACTATTAAGAAACAGAAAAATGCATTCCACTTTGGGATGCTTTTTTTGTGAAAGGATAAAAGATGGTATAATAGAGACAAACGATGTTCCAATAGAAAGTGAATTGGTATGATCTCCAGAAAAGAATTTATCGATAAAGTAAATCAGGAAGGTTTTTCATTCAACATTCAAATCCCATGGTGGTGGTATAAAGACTTCAAGGCATTGGTTTGGAAAAAAAGGCTTTCTGAGGAGCAACTCTATCAGCTATTTCTTTCACTTTGTAGGGAGATAGAAAACCGGAGAATGCAAGCGGTAGCGGATAAGAGGAAGTATCAGACTGGATTTTATGTCGCTGCATGCAATAGTCGCGAGTTTCGCTTTGAGTTTATATTCAAAAAGAATCAACAACTAAGAGTTTTTAATCTATTTGAGACCGTCAATGGTCGCAAGAAACTCACCCTGATGGATCTGCTTGATTACATTATGGATTGACGATGTATAGAAACAATAAGGGTTCACTACAGATTGACAAAAGAAAGAGTGGTTCTATGATTTCAAGAGATGAATTTTTAGAAAGAATGAATCGGGAGGGATTTTCATTTAGCATTGAAATTCCGCGCAGAAATTTTTCGGATTTTAAATCATTGGTTCGGAGAAGAAGAATTTCAGAAGAAGACCTCTATCAGCTATTTTACAACTATTGTCAGGAACTAGAAAATTGTCTGAAAGAAGCAGGAGAGAAACGACGCTTGCTCTTCAATAAATTTCCAGTTAGCCCTGTTCATGATAAATATAAAACAAAATTTGATACAGTGGCACCGAATGGACGCCAATTTCGCTTTGAGTTTGTTTTTAGCAATGACAATCGTTTAAAAGTTTATCACATGATCGAAACTGTTAATGGTCGTAGGAGAAAAACTCCAATGGAAATATTGATGGACTTAGTCGATGCTTTATAGTTGATACAGATTTCAGAGCTTGAGAATTGTAAAATGACTTCCGTTCAAATCATAAAAAAACTAGAGTTTAGGCTCTAGTTTTTTGGTTGTTGGTGGGTGATGTTTTTCCCCCAAGGGATAAGATTTTCTTTTTTCTCTTTGATCCGTTGGATATTGTCTTTGTGACGAAGAATGATCAAGGTTGCTAAGGCCAAGACAATGACTGTAAAAAGCGGATCATAACCGTGCAAGATCCATCCAGTCAAAGGGAGAAGGAGGACAGATAGAGTGGCGAGTAGCGCAACGGTAACACTCGAAAACGAGATCATACTGGTTAAATACAGGCTGGCTACAAAATACACAGCTAAAATGAGTAGTAGGATAGGCGAGAAGCCAAGTAAGACACCAGCACTTGTCGCCACTGCTTTTCCCCCCTTGAATCCAGCAAAAATTGGAAAAGTGTGACCTAAAACAGCTAAGAGACCAAAGACCATCGGTGAGATCCCCTGAATTCCGAAGAAAGTCGGAAGGAGAACGGCTAAAGTCCCTTTTAAGAAATCAATCGCAAAGACGATGATCCCAGCTTTCTTCCCTAAAATCCGAAAGGTATTGGTCGTCCCTGTATTGCCCGAGCCATGTTCCCGTAAATTAATATGGAAAAAGATTTTCCCAATCCATAATCCCGAAGGAATGGAGCCTAATAGATAGGCTAAAATTAAAACACTTATTTCTTTTATCATACTTTCATTATAACAAAAAGCCATCAATAGAAAAAGCAATTTTTTGAGTTCAAGTGTGACATCTGAAGAAAGTGCTCAGCCAGCATTTTATACTGAAATATAGAAATCTCCATATAAAGAGAAAAAATTTTGCAAAATTTCCTAAAAAACTGTAATATAGAAAAGATGAACAAACAGGAGGTTCCTTGTGGCAAAAAAGGAAATCAATATTAATAATTATAATGACGATGCCATTCAGGTACTAGAAGGGTTGGATGCAGTCCGTAAACGTCCAGGAATGTATATCGGATCGACCGATGGAAACGGCTTGCATCACCTGGTCTGGGAGATCGTTGACAATGCGGTCGATGAAGCCTTGTCTGGCTTTGGATCACAAATCGATGTCACGATTAATAAAGATGGTTCTCTATCGGTAGAAGACCAGGGACGTGGAATGCCGACAGGGATGCATGCTATGGGCAAACCAACCGTTGAAGTGATTTTTACGGTCCTCCACGCCGGAGGGAAGTTTGGTCAAGGAGGTTATAAGACATCTGGAGGTCTCCACGGAGTGGGATCTTCGGTCGTAAACGCCCTCTCTAGTTGGCTTGAGGTAGAAATTACCCGTGATGGAGCGGTCTACAAGCAACGCTTTGAAGATGGCGGGAAGCCTGTCACTACTCTTGAGAAGATAGGAACGGCTCCCAAGTCTAAGACAGGGACCAAGGTCACCTTCATGCCGGATCCAACCATCTTTTCAACGACGGATTTCAAATTTAATACCATTGCTGAGCGGATCAAAGAATCAGCCTTCTTGCTTAAGGACGTAACGCTGACGCTGACCGACCTCCGCAAGGAAGAAGACAACCATGTGGCCTTTCATTATGAAAATGGTGTCCAAGATTTTGTAGAGTACTTGAACGAAGATAAGGAAACTTTGACACCTGTTCTCTACTTTAGTGGCGAATCAGATGGTTTTCAGGTAGAAGTGGCCATGCAATACAATGATGGTTACTCAGATAATATCTTGTCCTTCGTTAATAATGTCCGTACCAAAGATGGGGGAACCCATGAGACAGGTCTTAAGACAGCCATTACCAAGGCCATGAACGACTATGCAAGAAAGACGGGTCTTCTCAAAGAAAAAGACAAGAACCTAGAGGGATCAGACTACCGCGAAGGTTTGTCTGCTGTTCTTTCGATCTTGGTTCCAGAAGCTCATTTGCAGTTTGAAGGGCAAACCAAAGACAAATTAGGAAGTCCCTTGGCTCGTCCAGTCGTTGATAACATTGTTTCCGATAAATTGACCTTCTTCCTCATGGAAAATGGGGAGTTGGCTTCTAATCTCATTCGTAAGGCTATTAAAGCCCGGGATGCGCGTGAAGCTGCTCGAAAAGCGCGGGATGAAAGTCGAAATGGCAAGAAGAGCAAAAAAGACAAAGGACTTTTATCTGGTAAATTGACACCAGCCCAGTCTAAAAATCCTAAGAAGAATGAACTCTATCTGGTCGAAGGAGACTCAGCCGGCGGTTCTGCTAAACAAGGACGAGACCGGAAGTTCCAAGCGATTCTTCCCCTTCGTGGGAAGGTTCTTAATACTGAGAAGGCCAATATGAGTGATATCCTCAAGAACGAGGAAATCAACACCATGATCTATACCATCGGTGCTGGCGTTGGGGCAGATTTCTCAGTGGAAGATGCCAACTATGATAAGATCATCATCATGACCGATGCGGATACGGATGGTGCCCACATTCAAACCTTGCTCCTAACTTTCTTTTATCGCTATATGCGTCCTTTGGTAGAAGCTGGACACGTCTACATCGCACTTCCTCCTCTTTATAAGATGTCGAAAGGCAAAGGTAAGAAAGAAGAAGTGGCCTATGCTTGGACAGATAGCGAATTAGAAGAGTTGCGTCGGACCTTTGGCCGTGGAGCAACCCTTCAACGTTACAAAGGGTTGGGGGAAATGAATGCGGATCAGCTTTGGGAAACGACCATGAATCCAGAAACTCGTACCCTGATCCGTGTCACCATTGATGATCTAGCGCGTGCAGAACGTCGTGTTTCCGTCCTCATGGGAGATAAGGCGGCACCACGTCGTCAATGGATTGAAGATAATGTTAAGTTTACGCTGGAAGAGAGTGGGGAGATGGTATTTTAGGGAGAAAAATATATGGATAAACAAAAATTACTCTCTTTTTTCTTTGATCTTACTGGGATGGATTTGGACAAGCTTTTAGAGGGGCTTGGAATAGATGAAAAACTTGAATCCCAAAAAATTCAAAATGCAGTAAACGATTTTGAAAAATATATATTGGAAAGACATGGCGAAAATCCTAGTTATGAGGGTATAGCCAAGTTCTGGAAGGAAAATCAAGTTTCTGAAGAGCTTATAAAAATTCGATATAAATTGAATAGCAAATGTAAAGATTATGAAGAATTTAAAAATCACCTCAAAACAATGATCGGTAGCCAAGACTTTAATCCTGTTCTGTTTTTTGAATTGATGGATGAATTTGAAAAATGTTTGTGTGATACGATATTTGGTCTTTCAACACTCTCAAAATCTGATGTTGCGCTACATAAAAAATTGCATGAGAATACTATGGATGAAATCGCTAGTTTGTCAGAACAAAGCAGTAAGCAATATCAGGAGCTTTTAGAAGCAATTAAACTAGAGCCAACTCCTGATATTTCAGATTTTGATTGGTATTTTGAGACTGTCGAGTTAGATGGTCGTTCTGTTAACTGTTATGAATTGAAATCTCAGTATAAAGATTTAGTATTGAAGGATGTCAATTTTTGGTATGTCAATAAGTTAAGGAAAAAGGCGCTTGAATACGAAATCAACCGAGCTTTAACATGGATTGAATTAATTGAACATAACATAAATATTATAGATGAATTATCTGAAATGGATATGCTAAAAGTCTCAGATAAGTATTATTCCTTGTATCAAGAATCTAATTATCAGACTATGAAAGCATGCTTTGAACGTTTAAATTTTAGAGAGCACTATCTACAAAGTAAAGCTATTTTTGAAGATTTGTTTTCCGATGGAACTTCAGATAAATGGATTGTGACGAATAAAGCCAAAATAGGAGATATCAAAGTTGGGAGTAAACTTTCTAATAAAATGATGAAAGGTTTCAAAAAATTCTATACCCTTGATTGTGTTGGCGGACCAGCACAATTGGTGAATGATTTTTTCTATGAAGGGAAAAGTCTTCTAGTTATTGAAGGAACTTTTAAAGGTAATAAAATTTATACTGTTTTTGAATCTACGACTTCAGGTCAGGCTAATACAAGAAATTTAATTCCGAGCAGAGCTCAATCGTTATCTGATGAAGATGGTAAAATTATTGAATTAATAGAAAATTCAATTAAAAAAGTCCTGGATTATGATTTGAATAAGTCTATTGATTATAGTAGTCTATCCAAGATGAAGCAATACTTTATTGAACCTTTAGATTAAAAACTTCTTTTGTACTCTGTTTTTTTTCCCTTAAAAAGCAAATAATACATGAAAAATAATATGTGTCAGATCAAAAATATATTGTGTTACAGGTGTTCCGATTTGTTTTTAAAAAAACATATGACAATATTCTATAAACTAGAAGGTGTTACATGAGTAAAAAAGAAATATTCGATGTAATTTTAAAGACAGTTAAAATCTTACAAGTCGATGCTGTAGCTTAATCTGGGTCAATAACAGATAATAAAGCTCTAAAAGACGAGTTCCAAGATTATGATGTGGTCTATATTGTTGAGAATCTATAAGACCTGGTTTCAGATTTATCATGGATGGACCAGTTTGGTAAACGCATCATTGAGCAAAATGTTATTCTAGGACACCGTCATCTTTACCTCATGCTCTTTGAAGATGGCAATCGCATCGATTTGAGTCTCTGCCCTAAAGAAGACATCAACGAGTGGGTGGATAGTGAAGCAGGATTCAGAGTCTTACAAGACGAAAAAGGTTTGTTTGAAGCGTATCCGCCTAATCCTAAGCGCTATTGGACTGCTCCGCCCTCCGAAGAGGAATTTATAGCATTCTACAATGAATTTTGGTGGGTGTCAGCCTACGTTGTCAAAGGAATTTGTCGCAAGCAAATCATTTATGCAACGGACCATCTCAACGCTATCCGTAGTCGCTATAAAACGCAACCCTGCTATGAAGGTAACGGAAGCAGTGGGGAGTGTTAATTAAGTCTGACAGATTTGGAGGAATAGAAGATGATTATCAGACCTGCAATCAGAAAAGATTGTCAAGCTATTTATAGCCTTTATCAAAGTGAAAAATGGCTTTCTTTTACAGAGGAAAAAGTGACATCTCTATTTTCAACAAATCTGTCTCATTACTTGGTGCTTGAAGAGGACCAGAAAATCCTTGGCTTTGCCCGTTATCTGACGGATGAAGTGCTGACGACCTTTTTAGCTGAAATAATTATTGATAAATCCCACCGCAGAAAAGGACTGGGACAGCAGCTGATTGAGGAGATCCACAAAAAATATCCTTTGACACGGATTGATTTAATATCTGAAGCAGATGGATTTTATCGGGCAATAAGTTTTAAGCCTGTTGGTACAGGATTTAGAAAATCTGAATGAAAGGAGACAGCCAATGACGCTTGACAACAAACTGGTTTTGACAAATTCGCTTGAACTAGCCAAGATGGTTATGCGACGGAGGCTGCCCAAGCCTGTCTAGACTTTGCTTTTCAGCAAGCTAGCTTGTAAGAAGTTTACTCTTTTACATCCTTACTCAATCAACTTTCGCAAAAAGTCATGCAAAAACTGAGCATGGAATTTTTCAAAGAATTTGATAATGAAAAAGTTCCAGCTGACAGTCCGCTTTATAGACATGTCCTATACAGAATCAAGAGTTTCCACTAAAAAGGCAGGTATTCCCATGAGAACTGAAACTGAGATGTTTGATGTGATTTTGCAAACCGCAAAAGTTCTACAGGTCGATGCAGTCGCCATGTCCGGCTCGCGGACAAACCCAAAGGCTCCAAAGGACGACTTCCAAGATTATGATGTAGTCTATATAGTCGATAATCTAAAATATTTGCTTTCTGATTTATCTTGGCTGGACCAGTTTGGTAAACGCATCATTGAGCAAGAAGTTGCTCTAGGACACCGTCATCTTTATCTCATGCTCTTTGAAGATGGGAATCGCATCGATTTGACCCTCTGTCCCAAGGAGCACATGCAAGAGTGGGTGGATAGTGAATCAAATTTTGAAGTTATAAAAGACGACAAAGGTTTGTTTGAAGCTTATCTACCTAATCCTAAACGCTATTGGATTTGTCCGCCTACCGAAGAGGAATTTGCATCATCCTGCAATGAATTTTGGTGGGTATCGACTTATGTCGTCAAAGGGATACGAAGAAATCAGCTTATCTATGCTACTGATCATCTCTATAGCATTTGCCAGCAAGAACTCCTCAAGATACTAGCTTGGCAGGTAGCAAGTGATAAGGGGATAGTTGACATCGGGAAAAACTACAAGTACCTCTTTCATTATTTGCCTGCTGAGAAGGAAAAAGACTTCTCAGCTCTGCTAGATCTATCTTGTATAGAGAAAATCAGTCAGTCTTTATTTGCCACCATGAAGCTATTCGATTGTGAAGCGCAAGAATTGGCTAAAAAGTTGGGATTTGACTATGATCAAGAAGTAGCTGAGAAGATGATGGCTTATGCTGAGGAGAGGTTTAGATTGTAGGAGTGCTTCTAGTTATAAAATCATAAAACAGTAGTTATGTATCAGAAAATGCAATGTGATTTTATAAAATACAAATTATTTTACCTTAATTTAAAATAGGTTTTATAAATATGGAAAATGAAAATATATTATTATTACTATTAAATGGTCAAATAGAGGACAGAAAAAAAGAAATTGCGGGACGCTTTTACGACTCATTGAGTGATCTTTCAAAACTAGTTACTACTCTAAAATTAGAGGGGTTATTTTTACAAAACAATAAAGTTATCTATATTAAGAAATCTGATAAAATAAGTGATTTTGAAAAGCATGGTTTTAATATATTATGTTTAGGGGAATCTAATGATTTTATTGAGTTCTCTTTTCAATATCCAGAAGGAAGAGAAATAAATTTACCAAAAAAGTTAATTTCTTTAGATTTAAATATTTTGATTGATTTAGGAAAATTATGGAATAATACATATAGTGGCAACTCTGAAGATTTTTTTCAATTCTTAGAATTTATTAAGAGCGAATATGAAATTGATATTACATCTGCTTTACATGAGAATTCGCAAAAAATAATTGATTTTAAAAATTCTAAACATAGAGTTAAGGTGAAGACTGAATTATTAGCTTATAAACAATTATGTAAAGCTGATATTTCTCAAATTCGTAAATTAAACGATGTGCATATTGATATAGATGATAAGATAGATATTGACAATCAACTATCTAATTTATTTTCAGAAAAATTGATTCCGGAATATAAAAGATTATTAGTAGTTCAATGTTTATTTCTAAAAGCTTATATTTTAAACTATAATTCTTCAAAAGAACCAAAGGATAAAATTAATGATTTGATAAATTATTCATTATGTGAGCTAAAAGTATTTTCTGATTATGAATTGTTATTAATTTATTGGTATTTTCAAGATAAACAAGTAACTAGAAGTGCATTTAGAAAAATGAAACCCAAAAAGAAAACTTTGAATGAATTGGTTAATGATATTTGCAATACTGCTTGGGATATATTCCATTTTAGAAATTTAGAAGATTCATTCGTTTCTTCTGTAGTTAAAAATGATTTAATTGCAACTTGCTTTGCGTCAAGGGATAAACAGTATAGAGAATTTTTAAATTTAAACCCTATCCTATTTATAGTTATTCAGGATGAAACCTATCTTCCATGGCGTAAGTTTAGGTTACAAGTTGAAGTTGAAATTTCTGAGGAAAATTGGAAAGAATATAGTTCTAATGAATCAGAAAGAATTAAATTCCAAAAAAACTCAGAATATTCTTATCTGGAAGAAATAAAAAAATCTTTAATCAAAGAAATAAAAAAGATACATGATTAATAGTTAAATGGAATATTTTTATATATTATTCATTTTTTAACTTTATCATATAATCTTGAAAGGAGCTGAACACGCCCTAAATACTGTGGGAAAAAGATAAATTCTCATGTGAGCATCGCTCACTGCAAGAATTTCCTATTTTCGCTTTGCATTTTAAGGGCTTTGTATCTTATATGAGTAATATTCAAATCATGTCCCTGGAGGACATCATGGGAGAGCGCTTTGGTCGCTACTCCAAATACATTATTCAAGAACGGGCTCTTCCTGATATTCGGGATGGCTTGAAACCTGTTCAACGGCGGATTCTTTATTCTATGAATAAGGATGGCAATACCCATGACAAGGGTTACCGTAAGTCTGCCAAGTCTGTCGGTAATATCATGGGGAATTTCCACCCTCACGGGGACAGTTCCATCTATGATGCCATGGTCCGCATGTCTCAGGACTGGAAGAACCGTGAGATCCTTGTGGAAATGCACGGAAACAATGGTTCCATGGACGGTGATCCACCAGCAGCCATGCGTTATACCGAAGCGCGCTTGTCTGAAATTGCGGGCTATCTCCTGCAAGATATCGAAAAGAACACAGTACCATTTGCCTGGAACTTTGACGATACGGAAAAAGAGCCAACGGTTTTACCTGCCGCTTTTCCAAATCTCTTGGTCAATGGGGCAACAGGGATTTCAGCTGGTTATGCGACAGATATTCCACCACACAACCTTGCTGAAGTCATCGATGCCGTGGTCTACATGATCGACCATCCATCTGCCAAGGTAGACAAGCTCATGGAGTTTCTGCCTGGGCCTGATTTCCCAACGGGTGCCATTATCCAGGGACGGGATGAGATCAAGAAAGCCTATGAAACTGGTAAGGGCCGGGTGGTTGTCCGCTCTAAAACAGAGATCGAGCAGCTCAAAGGCGGTAAGCAGCAAATCGTTGTTACCGAGATCCCTTATGAGATCAATAAAGCAGTCTTGGTCAAGAAGATTGATGATGTCCGGGTCAACAACAAGGTAGCTGGCATCGCAGAGGTTCGGGATGAGTCTGACCGAGATGGTCTTCGCATTGCCATTGAGCTCAAAAAAGATGCCAATGCAGATTTGATTTTGAACTACTTGTTCAAGTATACGGATTTGCAGGTCAACTACAACTTCAATATGGTAGCGATTGACAATTATACCCCTCGTCAAGTGGGGATTGTACCGATTCTCTCTAGCTACATTGCTCACCGTCGGGATATCATTGTCGCTCGCTCGCGCTTTGATAAGGAAAAGGCCGAACGGCGTCTCCATATCGTAGAAGGCTTGATTCGCGTCATTTCCATCCTTGATGAAGTGATTGCTTTGATCCGGGCTTCTGATAATAAGGCAGATGCCAAAGAAAACCTCAAGGTCAGCTACGATTTCACGGAAGAACAAGCTGAAGCTATCGTTACCTTGCAATTGTACCGCTTGACCAATACGGATATTGTCACCTTGGAAGAAGAGCATGCTAGTCTCAAGGAGCAAATCGCGACCTTGGCAGCCATCATTGGGGATGAACGGACTATGTTTAACCTTATGAAGAAGGAGTTGCGTGAAGTCAAGAAGCTCTTTGGGAATCAGCGTCGCAGTGAATTGCAAGACACTGCTAAAACGATCGAGATTGATACAGCCAGTCTCATTGTTGAAGAGGAAACCTTTGTCAGCGTAACCCGTGCTGGTTATATTAAACGGACCTCGCCTCGTTCTTTCAATGCCTCAACACTGGAAGAAGTCGGTAAGCGAGACGATGACGAGTTGATTTTTGTAGAGCCTGCTAAGACCACTCAGCACCTCTTACTCTTTACCAACTTGGGGAATGCCATTTATCGACCAATTCACGAATTGACAGATACCAAGTGGAAGGATATCGGCGAGCACCTCAGTCAGACCTTGACCAATTTCGAGCAAGAGGAAGAAATTCTCTTTGCGGAGATTGTAGATCAGTTTGAGGGAGTAACCTACTTTGCAGCAACTCACCAAGGACAAATCAAGCGTTTTGAACGCAAAGAATTTAGCCCATGGCGGACTTATCGTTCTAAATCGACCAAGTACGCTAAGCTAAAAGACCAAGATGACCGTATTGTAGCAGTTGCGCCAGTTGTCCTTGAGGACATCATGATCATTACTAAAAATGGGTACGGGTTGCGCTTCAATATTGAAGAGGTCCCTGTCGTAGGAGCCAAAGCAGCAGGGGTCAAAGCCATTAACCTCAAAGACGGAGATCAAGTTGCTGCCGCCTTTAAGTCGACAACTCCAAGCATGTACATTCTGACCCAGCGAGGCAGTCTCAAACGGATGTTACAAGACGATATTCCTGTGACCAGTCGGGCTAAACGGGGACTACAGGTCTTGCGTGAGTTGAAAAATAAACCACACCGTGTCTTCAAGGCAGGTCCAGTCTTCACTGACCAGGGAGATTTTGATCTCTTTACGAGCCAAGAAGAAGTGGCAGAACAAGATCAAATCCTTCAGATCACTTCTACAACAGGTCAGGTGACAGAAGTTGATTTGACACAATTAAGCATTTCTGAAAGAACAAGCAATGGATCCTTTGTCAACGATACCATTTCGGATCAAGAAGTTTTTTCGGCTACTATCAAATAAAAGAGAGCGTCGGTCCATTCTAGGACTGACTTTCTTTAAAAATAAATTTTCTGAAAATTGAAAATTTCGCTTGAAATTCTCATGAAATGGTGTACAATAGTGTACATAGATTGAGAAACTGAATCGACCTGCATCGGATCGACAAGGAATAGAAAGAATTAAAAGGAGCACTATCATGACAGTATCACTTGATTGGGAAAACCTAGGCTTTTCATATATGAAATTACCCTATCGCTATTTGGCACATTATCGCAATGGAGCTTGGGAAAAAGGGGAATTGACAGAAGATGCGACCTTGCATTTGTCCGAATCTTCTCCAAGTTTGCATTACGGTCAGCAAGCCTTTGAAGGGTTAAAAGCCTACCGTACAAAAGACGGAAGTATCCAATTGTTCCGTCCAGATCAAAACGCCAAACGTTTGCAACGCACAGCAGATCGTTTGCTGATGCCCCAAGTACCTGTTGACATGTTTGTGGATGCTTGTAAGGCAGTGGTGAAAGCCAATGAAGAGTATGTTCCACCATATGGTACTGGAGCTACCCTTTACCTTCGTCCACTTTTGATTGGGGTTGGTGATATTATTGGTGTGCATCCAGCAGATGAGTATATCTTTACCATCTTTGCCATGCCTGTCGGTAACTACTTTAAAGGTGGTTTGGTTCCAACGAACTTCTTGATTCAAGACGAGTATGACCGTGCTGCACCACATGGTACAGGGGCTGCAAAAGTTGGTGGGAATTACGCAGCTAGTATGTTGCCAGGTAAGATTGCGCATGATCGTAACTTCTCAGACGTGATTTACCTCGATCCAGCGACGCACACCAAGATTGAAGAAGTTGGTTCTGCAAACTTCTTTGGTATCACTGCTAATAACGAATTTGTGACACCATTGAGTCCGTCTATTTTGCCATCGATCACCAAGTACTCTTTGCTTTACTTGGCAGAACACCGTCTTGGTATGACACCAATTGAAGGGGATGTCTTTATCAATGACTTGGATCGCTTTGTAGAAGCAGGAGCTTGTGGTACCGCTGCTGTCATCTCTCCGATCGGAGGCGTTCAACATGGGGATGACTTCCATGTCTTCTATTCTGAAACAGAAGTAGGTCCTGTCACACGGAAGCTTTATGACGAGTTGACCGGTATCCAATTTGGTGATGTCGAAGCACCAGAAGGATGGATTTTCAAAGTCGATTAAACCGAAAGCGTCTGTAACAAAGTGGCCAGACTTCAATGAGAACGAGTCTTAACGAAAAGACGCAGTAGCTAATGTTTCACTTCATTCGCTTTTAGGAATAGAAGAGTGCCGAATGACTCTTGCGGGGGTGGGATAAAGAAGGAATTTCTAACTAAATTCTTTCTGACCCACTCCCTTTTCTCTTGCGTCATCAAGAGAATTTTTGTAAAATAGAAAAAGTGAAAAGAGGGTTGAAATGAGTAAAAAAGATAAGAAAATTGAGATTCAAATCGTTGATAGTAAAGTAACCGTCGGAAAAGACACTTTTGATGGTTTCACTTTGTCCATTGGAAAGAAAACGATTGGTGAAATTGCAGACATGGGTGGGCAATTTGCCATTATCAAAAATGGAAATGTGGATTCTCTTTACAAAAAACTTGAAAAAGCCGTTGAAATTTTGATAGAAAATTATAATTTGAATAAATAAGGGCTTGCAATCATAATAAATCAATGGTATAATAGATCCTGTTGATTTATATGGAGAGATAGCGAAGAGGCTAAACGCGGCGGACTGTAAATCCGCTCCTTCGGGTTCGGGGGTTCGAATCCCTCTCTCTCCATTTCATTCATGGGGTATAGCCAAGCGGTAAGGCAAGGGACTTTGACTCCCTCATGCGTTGGTTCGAATCCAGCTACCCCAGTTCTTAGGTAATATCAGATAAGTGATAAAATATCTATCCAGGTATTTTATTTCTTTATAGGATGAGTCGTTAAAGATTGTAGATGATCTCATTGCGAGTGCTTGCTTAGGAAAAATAATTATAAGTATGTCAAGTTTTAGAAAACTTGATTGTTGGAGGATTTTTTAGATGAATGAATTTGAAGATTTGCTAAACAGTGTTAGCCAAGTTGAACCAGGTGACGTTGTTACTGCTGAAGTATTGACAGTTGACGCGAACCAAGCTAACGTTGCAATCTCTGGAACTGGTGTCGAAGGTGTCTTGACTCTTCGCGAATTGACAAACGATCGTGATGCTGATATCAACGACTTGGTAAAACCAGGTGAAACACTTGAATTGCTTGTTCTTCGTCAAGTAGTTGGGAAAGATACTGATACAGTAACTTACCTTGTATCTAAAAAACGTTTGGAAGCTCGCAAAGCATGGGACAAATTGGTCGGACGTGAAGAAGAAGTTGTTACTGTTAAAGGAACTCGCGCTGTTAAGGGCGGACTTTCAGTAGAATTTGAAGGACTTCGTGGATTTATTCCAGCTTCAATGCTTGATACTCGTTTTGTACGTAACACTGAACGTTTCGTAGGTCAAGAATTTGATGCTAAAATCAAAGAAGTAGATCCGAAAGAAAACCGCTTCATCCTTTCTCGTCGTGAAGTTGTTGAAGCTGAATCAGCTGCAGCACGCGCAGAAGTATTTGGTAAATTGAACGTTGGTGATGTCGTAACTGGTAAAGTTGCACGTATCACAAGCTTCGGTGCCTTCATCGACCTTGGTGGTGTTGATGGATTGGTTCACTTGACAGAATTGTCACACGAACGCAACGTATCACCTAAATCAGTTGTAACTGTTGGTGAAGAAATCCAAGTGAAAGTTCTTGACTTGAACGAAGAAGAAGGTCGTGTATCACTTTCATTGAAAGCTACAACACCTGGACCTTGGGATGGCGTAGAACAAAAATTGGCTGCTGGTGATGTGATCGAAGGAACTGTTAAACGTTTGACTGACTTCGGTGCATTCGTTGAAGTATTGCCAGGTATCGACGGACTTGTACACATCTCACAAATTTCACACAAACGTGTTGAAAATCCAAAAGATGTTCTTAAAGTTGGACAAGAAGTAACTGTTAAAGTTCTTGAAGTAAATGCTGCAGATGAACGTGTATCACTTTCTATCAAAGCTCTTGAAGAACGTCCAGCTCAAGAAGAAGGCGAAAAACAAGAAAAACGTCAATCTCGCCCACGTCGTCCAAAACAAGAAAAACGCGACTTTGATCTTCCAGAAACTCAAACTGGATTCTCAATGGCTGACTTGTTTGGCGATATCGAATTGTAATATTCAAAAGAGGCTGGGACAAAAGTCCTAGCCTCTCAATTGTTTTTGGATTGTCGAGCAAGACGCAGGGGTTGAGTGGGCTCTACTACGCTGATCTCATCAGCTTTTACAGCCCTACTCAACTGTGCGGAGGTGGGACAACGAAATCGAATTCTAACGAATTACCGATTTCTGTCCCACTCTCTTTTTTACTTGTAAAATTCTCAAGAATTTGATATACTATAACAGTTGCCACCCTTAGTGTAATGGATATCACGTAAGATTCCGGTTCTTGAGATGGGGGTTCGATTCCCTCAGGGTGGATGATTCATAACGAGGCTCCTCGGAGTCTTTTTTGCTCTTTCTTGGAGGAACATGCAATGACAGTAAAATTAATCGCCCATACCTTGATTGAGAAAGACGGGAAGTATCTGCTTATCAAACGCTCGAAAATAAAGCGAGGTCTCCCTAATGTCTATCCATCTTATTGGGATATTCCAGGTGGAAGTGTAGAAGAGAATGAATTGCCCAGAGAGGCTGCTCTACGTGAGGCTATGGAGGAGGTTAATCAAAAGCTTCGGATTAATAAGATTATCCACGAAGATAGTCAATTTGATGCCAGCAAAGATACTGTCTTTACACGCCTAGTTTATGCTGGCGAGATTTTGGAAGAGCGTGATTTTATATTAGATCCAGAAGAGCATACAGACTTTAAATGGATTTCTTCTTTGAAAGACATAGAGAGCAATCTCGTTGTGCCTTATTTGCTTGAAATCCTTGCTGACAAATCCAAATAAAGCAGCTAAAAAACATCCCCTTTTTAATAAGGAGATGTTTTTTTCTTAGTTTTTAGAAGCTTCTTGGAATTCAGGGTTTTTCCATGCTTCATCAATGATTGCTTGCAATTCATCAGCAGAAGCTTTCATTTTTTGTTGTTCCGCATCGTTCAATGGGATGTTCACTGGACGTACAATACCGTGTGCACCTACGATGGCAGGTTGACCGATAAAGACGTTGCTAACACCATATTGACCTTCTTGGAATACAGAAAGTGGAAGTACTGCATTTTCGTCATCAAGGATTGCTTTAGTGATACGAGCAAGGGCAACAGCGATACCGTAGTATGTAGCACCTTTTTTATTGATGATGGTGTAAGCAGCATCACGAACACCTTCGAACAATTCGATCAATTCAGTTTCTTGAACGTTTTGAGTGTCTTTAAGGAATTCTTCAAGGTTTACACCAGCGATGTTAGCGTGTGACCATACAGCGAATTCTGAGTCCCCGTGTTCACCCATGATGTAGGCGTGCACTGAACGAGCATCAACGTCCAATTTTTCAGCAAGTGCTTGACGGAAACGAGCTGAGTCAAGAGAAGTACCAGAACCGATAACGCGTTCTTTAGGGAATCCTGAGAATTTCCATGTAGAGTATGTCAAAACGTCAACTGGGTTAGCAGCTACAAGGAAGATACCGTTGAATCCTGATTCAATAACTTGTGTTACGATTGACTTGTTAATGGCAAGGTTTTTACCAACAAGATCAAGGCGAGTTTCACCTGGTTTTTGAGGAGCACCTGCAGTAATTACAACAAGGTCAGCATCCGCACAGTCAGCGTACTCAGCCGCATAGATCTTCTTAGGTGAAGTGAAGGCAAGGGCGTGGCTAAGGTCAAGCGCATCTCCGACAGCTTTTTCGTGCAATTGAGGAATTTCGATAATTCCAAGCTCTTGTGCAATTCCTTGGTTGACAAGTGCAAATGCATAAGATGAACCTACGGCACCGTCACCGACAAGGATAACTTTTTTGTGTTGTTTAGTCAAATCCATGAGTCTAAACGTCTCCTTCATTTTTTTTTGAGATAGATTCTCATACGACTTCATTCTACCACTTTTGAAAGTCTTTGTCATCTGAAACAGTATGAATCCTTGATGTAAACGTTTTTACGTTTGTGTTCCTAAGAAGAAAAATAGGCTAAAATGTGTTATAATAGTATGGTGAATTAAGTAAAGAGAGGCATTTTTTGAATGCAGGATAATAATCTAATTGATGTGAATTTAACATCAGAAATGAAGACGAGTTTTATCGATTATGCGATGAGTGTTATCGTAGCTCGTGCCCTACCTGATGTTCGGGATGGTTTAAAACCCGTTCACCGTCGTATTTTGTATGGTATGAATGAATTGGGTGTTACGCCAGATAAACCACATAAGAAGTCAGCCCGTATCACAGGGGATGTTATGGGTAAATACCACCCACACGGGGATTCCTCTATTTATGAAGCCATGGTTCGGATGGCGCAATGGTGGAGCTATCGCTATATGCTAGTGGACGGCCATGGGAACTTTGGTTCTATGGACGGAGATGGGGCCGCTGCACAACGGTATACCGAAGCCCGTATGAGTAAGATCGCACTTGAGATGTTGCGGGATATCAATAAGAATACAGTTGATTTTGCAGATAACTATGATGCCAGTGAGCGGGAGCCCATGGTGCTACCAGCACGCTTCCCTAACCTTCTTGTGAATGGAGCTACAGGGATTGCTGTAGGTATGGCTACCAATATTCCACCTCATAATCTCGGTGAAACAATAGATGCCGTCAAATTGATGATGGACAATCCTGAAGTGACCACTCGTGAACTCATGGAAGTGCTGCCTGGTCCAGATTTTCCAACCGGAGCCTTGGTCATGGGGAAATCAGGTATTCATAAGGCCTATGAAACAGGGAAAGGTTCAATTGTTCTTCGCTCTCGTACAGAGATTGAAGTGACCAAGAGTGGTCGTGAACGGATTGTCGTTACCGAGTTCCCATATATGGTCAACAAAACCAAGGTTCACGAACATATCGTTCGCTTGGTGCAAGAAAAACGGATCGAAGGGATTACAGCTGTACGTGATGAGTCTAACCGTGAAGGGGTTCGATTTGTGATCGAGGTTCGTAGGGATGCTTCGGCTAATGTCATTTTGAACAACCTATTTAAGATGACGCAAATGCAAACCAACTTTGGCTTCAATATGTTGGCGATTCAAAACGGTGTTCCAAAGATCCTTTCTCTTCGTCAAATTTTAGGTGCGTATATCGAGCACCAAACAGAAGTGGTGACTCGCCGGACCATCTTTGATAAAGAAAAAGCTGAAGCTCGTGCCCATATTTTAGAAGGCTTGCTGATTGCTTTGGATCACATTGATGAAGTAATCCGAATCATCCGCAATAGCCAGACAGACGCTGAAGCACAAGCTGAGTTGATGTCGAAGTTCAAGCTCTCTGAACGTCAAAGTCAAGCCATTTTGGACATGCGTCTTCGTCGTTTGACCGGTTTGGAACGAGACAAGATCCAGAGTGAATATGACGACTTGGTTGCCCTGATTGCTGATTTGGCTGATATTTTGGCTAAACCAGAGCGTGTGGCGACTATCATCAAGGAAGAATTAGAAGAAGTCAAACGCAAGTTTGGCGATGCTCGTCGAACTGAGTTGATGGTAGGGGAAGTTCTTTCTCTTGAAGATGAGGACTTGATTGAAGAAACAGATGTCTTAATTACCCTTTCTAATAAAGGATACATCAAACGTTTGGACCAAGCTGAATTTACTGCACAAAAACGTGGTGGACGTGGGGTCCAAGGAACCGGTGTGAAGGACGATGACTTTGTTCGTGAATTGGTTTCTACGAGCACCCATGATCATTTGCTCTTCTTTACCAATAAGGGGCGTGTCTATCGTCTGAAAGGTTATGAGATTCCAGAATATGGCCGTACAGCCAAAGGATTGCCAATCGTCAACCTCTTAAAATTGGACGAAGGTGAATCGATTCAAACCATTATCAATGTGGAGCAAGACCGCAGTGATGAAGCTTATCTCTTCTTTACGACGCGACAAGGTTTAGTCAAACGGACCAATGTAGCTGAATTTTCAAATATTCGTCAGAACGGTCTCAAAGCTCTGAATCTGCGAGATGAGGATGAATTGATCAATGTCTTCCTTACAGATGGCAATACTGACGTTATTATCGGTACCAAGTATGGTTATTCTGTCCGCTTTAATGAGGCTGTAGTCCGGAATATGGGGCGTTCTGCCACAGGTGTACGTGGTGTGAATCTCCGTGAAGGAGACAAGGTTGTAGGTGCTAGTGTCGTTACGGATCAAGATGAAGTATTGATCATCACTGAAAAAGGGTATGGTAAGCGGACAATGGCTGGCGAATACCCAACCAAAGGCCGTGGCGGTAAAGGAATCAAGACAGCCAATATCACAGAGAAAAATGGTCCTTTAGCTGGTCTTTTAACCGTTAAAGGGGATGAAGATCTGATGATCATTACCGATACAGGAGTCATGATCCGGACAGGTGTGGCTAACATTTCTCAAACGGGTCGTTCAACTCAGGGTGTCAAAGTCATGAGACTGGATCAGGATGCGAAAATTGTAACCTTTACAACTGTCCAGCCTGATGAAAAAGATGAAGAAGTAGTGGAAGAAAACGAATAGATAAGGGGACAGCATGTCACGCAAAAGAAAAAAGAAAGAGAGTTTACGTAATACTCTTATCAACATCGTTGCAACACTTTTGATTATTCTCTCGCTTCTCTTAATTTTCAATGCTCCGATCCGCAATATGATCATGGTTTGGCATACCAACCAATACCAGGTTAGCAAGGTCGATAAAAAGACTATTGATAAAAACAAAGAAGTGAAGACGAGCTTTGATTTCAAACATGTCCAGTCACTCTCGACGGAAGCCGTGATCAATGCCCAATGGCAGGCTCAAAAACTTCCTGTAATTGGGGGGATTTCGATTCCTGAATTGAACATGAACCTTCCAATTTTTAAAGGACTCGAAAACGTAGCCCTTTACTATGGAGCAGGGACTATGAAGGAAAACCAAGTCATGGGACAAGGCAATTATTCTCTTGCTAGTCACCACGTATTTGGCCTTACTGGAGCAAATGCCATGCTGTTCTCACCATTAGAGAAAGCCAAGGCTGGTATGAAGATCTACATCACGGACAAAGAAAAAATCTATACTTATGTCATCTCGTCTGTTGAGACAGTGACTCCAGACCGTGTAGATGTCATTCAAGATCGTGAAGGTGTTAATGAAATCACCTTGGTGACCTGTGAGGATGCTGCAGCGACTTACCGTACGATTGTAAAAGGAAACTTGGAAACCTCTGTTGACTATGACAAGGCTCCAAAGGACATCCTGGATTCATTCAGCAAGTCTTATAATCAAATGCAACTTTAAGAAATAAAGCCCGAGGCAGAGATGCCGGGGCTTTTTTCTTTATAGTATGGCATGAAATAACTAAAGGATTCTTGTAAAATTGTAAGCGATTGGTAATATAATGTAAGGAATTTGTCATAATATTGAGGGAAAATAGGTATATAATAAGAGGAGAAAGAGTATGATAAGGAGGTAGAATAGTGACAAAAGAGCGAATTTATCATCTCTTGCATCATTTCTATAATCTCTTAATAAATGATTTTCCACGAAATGGATTAATTACGAAAGGAATCTACGAAGTAGAGCAGGTCTACCAAGCTTTAGAGGCCATTCCTCAGAGCCAGGAGTACTTGATTCGCTGTGAAATTCAACAGTTTTTAAAAGAGCTTGAACAAGTTCAAACAGGTTACCAGATCCGCTTTAATAAAGATGAAGTCTTAGTGTTAGATGATTTGAAGCAAGAAATCGCCAGTAAATAATGAAAGGTCGTTATTTTCTCAATTTATTACGAATTAATAAGTGAGGAGGAAATTATGTACGACATATCATTTATTGAACCATCTTTGCTTCCTAGGGAGCGCTTAGTTTCTGAAGGGGTGGATAAGCTAAGTCATCAGGAATTGTTATCCATTCTCTTACGGACAGGTAACAAGCAAAAAAGCGTTTATGAGATTGCACAAGGTCTTTTGAGCTCGGTAAATAGTTTAAAGGAGTTAGGGCAATTAACCCTAGAGGAGCTACAGGAAATCTCTGGCATTGGGCGAGTGAAGGCCATCGAACTTCAGGCTGTTATTGAGTTTGGACGAAGGATTCATAAAGATGAACTAATGAGTTCCGAACAAATCATGAGTAGTCAGAAATTGGCCCATAAAATTCAACAGGAAATTGGCCATAAAAAGCAGGAGCACCTGGTTGCCCTTTATTTGAATACCCAAAATGAAATTATTCATCAACAGACGATCTTTATTGGAACAGTGAATCGAAGTATCGCGGAGCCGCGTGAAATCCTGCATTATGCACTGAAGCACATGGCAACCTCCATTATCTTGGCTCACAATCATCCATCTGGTGCTGTGTTCCCCAGTAAAAATGATGATGAAGTCACTCAGCGAGTCTTAGAGGCCTGTGAAGTAATGGGGTTGACCCTATTGGATCATTTGATTGTATCCGAAGAAAACTACTATAGTTATCGAGAAGAAACGGATTATTTGGTATAAAAAAGGTTGGAACCTTCTTGTTCCAACCTTTTTGTTGTTGAAGTATAAGTCTTTATTCTTCGTTTTTACGCATAAAATAAAGAAGTGTTTGCAATTCACTAGTAAGATCGACATATTGGACAACAACCTCTTTAGGAACTGTCAGATGGACTGGAGAAAAGCTTAGAATTCCTTTGACACCAGCATCTACTAAAAGACTAGCAACTTCTTGAGCCTTAACACTTGGAACAGTTAGAATGGCTGTTTGAATGCCTTCTTTTTTGAGATTCTCTTTGATCGTAGAAATCCCATAAATGGGGATCCCATCCTTACTTTTGGTATTAATCAGTTCATGATCATCTACATCAAAAGCCATGACAATTTTCATTTTATTTCGCTCATGGAAACGGTAATTAAGAAGGGCGCTTCCCATATTTCCGATCCCAACAATAGCGACATTAGTAATAGCATTGTCATTTAAAAGATCTGCAAAGAAGTTCATCAGTTTTTTTACATCATAACCAAATCCACGTCTTCCCAATTCACCAAAATAAGAAAAATCTCTGCGAACAGTAGCAGAGTCAATCCCAATTGCATCCGCAATTTGCTTGGAATTGGCGCGCTCTATTTTTTCAGAGTTAAAGCGTTTAAAAATGCGGTAGTAGAGCGATAAGCGTTTTGCTGTTGCGCGTGGAATTGGAGTATTTTTATCATGTTTCACAATATCACAACCTTTCCCTCTTATTGTATAGGAAGATTGTGAAAAAATCAACTATCTAGAGCGGTTTTTCAAAAATATTTTTGTCTAAAGAAAAAGCTGATGGCGATGGAGAGTTCCATCAACATCAGCTTAGTTTTCAGCTTGCTCTACCTTTTTCAAAAAAGCATAGAGTCCTTCGACTCGTCCTGTATAGGGGAGTTTTTCTCCCTTGTATTCAATGGATACGATTGAGTAAGAGTCAGGCAGGGTTACACAGCCTGAAAAAGCTAGGATACAGGCTGCAAGGTCAGGATAAGTAGTCGTTCTTTCTACTTGGTAAGCATCGATATAAGTTAGGGTTACCATATTAGGCCTCTGTTTTGTTGAAAATTTCTCTTTCGACAAGACTATCCATTAAGAAATAGAATTTTTGTTGGATAATGTCATTTTCTGGATTTTTAAAGATATTAACCAGGCGAAGTCCAGACTTGTCTGTAATATTGATCTTAAAACCTGTCAAATCTTTATTAAAAATGATTTTAAGTAGGAAGCCTTCGCCGCTATTTGGAACGGCTTCGAGCAAACGATTTAACTCGTAGTTTCCAACCTTTGTAACAGCGAATGTATTGTCACGTAAGGTATATTTTTTAACATTTGGGTGTAGACTATAGGTATATTTGCAGTCTTTCAATGAAACACTTGTTTCAAAAGCCATATTGTTCTCCTATGATAAAATTTCTTTAAGTTTTGAGAGGAAGTCTTGAACCTCCTCTACGGTATTGAGTTCTGAAAAACTAATTCGAAGGGATTCTTTTAGGCGTGAGCTATCTTTTCCATAGAGCGCCTCAAGGACATGGCTGGGTTGAACTGTACCAGCGGTACAAGCAGAACCTGTAGAGACAGAAATTCCAGCAAGATCGAGTCGCATTAATAATACATCATTTTGGACACCCGGAAAGCCAAGATTCCAAACAAATGGAAGATGATCTTCATTCGCATTAACGTAGTAGTCGTAGGCTGCTAAACCATTGACTAGTTCTTGGCCGAGTTTTTGAACCTGGTTGAAATTTTCTTCTTGATGAAGTGTAGCTTGCTGAAGCGCAGTTGCCATCCCGACAATAGAAATGAGATTTTCCGTGCTGGCTCTCATCTTACTTTCCTGATCCCCACCATGGATGAGATTATCAAAATCTGGGACGGCTGCATAAAGGAAGCCGACTCCCTTTGGTCCGTGGAATTTGTGGGCAGAAGCACTGAGAAAATCAATTCCCAACTCTTCGGGATAGACAGGGACCTTTCCAATTGCTTGGACAGCATCAACATGAAAGGCGGCTGGATGATTTTTTAAGAGTTCTCCGATTTCTTTAATCGGTAACAGATTGCCTGTCTCGTTATTGGCAAACATGGTAGAGACAAGAATGGTATCCGGTCTAAGTGCCGCTTTGATATCACTAGCCTGAATGCGTCCATCTCTTGGTTGGACGATCGTCACTTCAAATCCGAAACGTTCTACAAGGTATTCGATGGGTTCAAGAACCGCATGGTGTTCCAAAGCGGTCGTAATGATGTGTTTGCCATCTGCTTGGTGTTTCAAGCAGTAGCCTTTTATAACGGTATTATTACTTTCTGATCCACCTGAAGTGAAGAAAACACGATTTGGAAGAGTATGGAGAGACTGAGCAATCTGCTCGCGAGATTCTCGGAGGAGTTTACTAGCCATCCGTCCATGAGCATGAAGACTCGATGGATTTCCAAAAGTGGTCTTCATAGTTGCAGACATTTTATCAATGACTTCAGGTAGAAGGGGAGTTGTTGCGGCATTATCAAAATATATCACATTAAGACCTTATTTCTTGTGGTAGGCAAATAGAGGACTAACAGGTTTTCTTTCTTGAATGCGAACAATAGCTTCAGCGATCAGTTCGCTAGCTGTCAGATAGTTAATATTTTTTGGAGTTGATCCGTTTGGGGCAACAGAATCAGTTACCAAGATTTCTTTGATTGGAGCTTGGTCTAATAACTCGACAGCTCCTTTCACAAATAAACCATGGCTTGAAACAGCATAAATTTCAGTAGCACCTTCGCGTTCGACGATTTTCGCAGCTTCTGAGAATGTCTTCCCAGTATTGAGGATATCGTCAATCAAGATCGCTTTTTTATCTTTGACATCCCCGATAATATAGCCATAATCACGGTTCGAATCATCTTGCTCGTAATCAATGATGGCAATCGGTGCATCAAGATATTCTGCTAAACTACGAGCTCGTTTGACACCTGAATTTTTAGGACTGACGACTACAACATCAGGACCAGTTAGACCTTTGTTGATGTAGTGCTCTGCAAAAAGTGGAATGGTAAAGAGGTTATCCACGGCAATATCGAAGAAACCTTGAACCTGCACTGCATGGAGATCCAGTGTGACGACACGATCCACCCCAGCTTTGACCAACATGTTTGCGACGAGTTTAGCAGTGATTGGTTCACGAGGAGCAGCAGTCCGGTCTTGGCGAGCATAACCGAAGTAAGGCATGACCACATTGACAGTATTTGCGCTGGCCCGTTGGCAAGCATCTACCATAATTAACAGTTCCATCAAGTGATTGTTGACAGGGAAACTGGTTGATTGAATGATATAAATATCATATCCACGAACACTTTCCTCAATATTGACTTGGATTTCACCATCTGAGAATTGACGGGATGAAATTTTCCCAAGTGGAACCCCAGCGTGATCCGCAATCTTTTGCGCAATCTCTGGATTTGAATTGAGAGAGAAGAGCTTCATATTTTTTTTATCTGACATGTGATTCCAACCTCATTTAGATTTTTGATCTTAGCACTATTTTAGCAAAAATTTGCGATAATTTCAGCTATTTTACAATCTTTCCGCCAATCTGGCGATTTTATTTTTAGCAGCTTTGTAGACGATTCCATGCTCTTTGATGAACTGATGGAAATTTTCTTCCTGCTCAGCGGTTTCGACCTCGATTTCTAATTCATAATCTTCAGTGTCTAGATAGAGACTGTGGTCTAGTGCCACCAATCCTGCAGCTGTTTCTTTTTCGAATCGTTCTGTTGTAAGGCTTCCCCAGACAGCGAGTTGCTCAACAGAGATTTCTTTAGAGATTAAGAGGTTTTTGATTTCTCCGTCAGGAAACTGTTGGTGTTGAAGGATCGCCTCGGTTTCTTCTGGGTTGAGGTCTTGATTGTACTCGAAATGGCCAACATCTTCAGGGACTTTGAGAGTCAATTCAGCCTGATCTGTGAAAGTACGCACCCGCAAGGCCATTTTTTCCTTACGGATGAGCTGGTCGGGTGTATCGATATAGTGATTGGTTTGGACAACCAATTCTGTATCAGCAAAAAGTGGAAGGAGGGATTGGTATTCCTCCTTGTCTAGCATGGTTTTGTATTCAATTTCTAAGTGGTTCATTTTGTGGTCCTTTGCTTTTTTTCGAAAGCGATTCATGATATAATAAGAGATGTGTTTATTGTATACAAAAATGGTTCAGATTACAAGGTGGTAGGATGGCAATTGATTGGGAAAACTTCTTAGATCCGTATATCCAAGCAGTTGGGGAATTAAAAATCAAACTGCGTGGGATTCGTAAGCAATATCGTAAGCAACAAAAGCATTCTCCAATTGAGTTTGTCACAGGTCGGGTCAAGCCGATTGAGAGCATCCGTGAAAAGATGATCCGAAGAAATATTTCTGAAGAAAATCTGGCTCAGGATATGCAAGATATTGCTGGTCTTCGCATCATGGTTCAGTTTGTGGACGATGTGGACGAGATCCTAGAGGTTCTGAGACAACGGCAGGATATGCGCGTGGTCCAAGAGCGAGATTACATCCGCCACAAGAAATCAAGTGGCTACCGGAGTTACCATGTCGTGGTCGAGTACCCGGTCGATACCATTGATGGAAATGAAACGATCTTAGCAGAGATTCAAATTCGGACCTTGTCCATGAATTTTTGGGCAACCATTGAACACTCGCTCAATTATAAATATAAAGGAGACTTTCCAGACGAGATCAAAAAACGCTTAGAGACGACAGCAAACCTGGCCTATCTCTTGGATGAAGAGATGGGGGCAATTCGGGATGCGATTCAGGAGGCTCAAGCCCTGTTTGATCCACTTCATCGTAAGTTAAATGATGGCGTTGGAAATAGTGATGACACAGATGAAGACTACAGGTAAAAAAGTATCCATTATTCGCAATCGCAAGCGTCAAAGTGAAGAGGTTTTTCAGCAGTTGCGCTACAAGCTTCGGAAAAATAATTTTATTTTGACGGAGAAGCACCCGGATATTGTGATTTCAATTGGTGGCGATGGGATGTTGCTATCAGCCTTTCACAAATATGAACACCAGTTGGATCGGGTGCGATTTGTTGGCGTCCATACCGGACACTTAGGATTCTATACAGATTACTTAGACAGTGAAATCGATAAGCTGGTTGAAAATTTAAAATATGATACAGGTGCCAAGGTTTCTTACCCCATTTTGAATGTCAAGATTACTTTCGAAAATGGGGAAACCCGTACCATGAGAGCGTTGAACGAAGCGACGATTAAGAGAAGCGACCGGACCATGGTTGCCGATCTCACGATTAATGGAGTGGATTTTGAGCGCTTCAGAGGAGATGGGATTACCGTTTCGACTCCGACAGGAAGTACGGCTTACAACAAATCCTTGGGAGGAGCAGTCCTTCACCCAACTATTGAGGCGCTACAGATCGCTGAGATTGCTAGTCTCAACAACCGTGTTTATCGTACCTTGGGTTCTTCTGTCATTGTCCCTAAAAAGGATAAGATTGAGATTACACCGACGAGACCTGGCTTTCACATTATCTCTGTTGACAATTCAACCTATTCTTACCGCAATATTGCAAAGGTAGAATACCAGATTGACAACCATAAGATTAATTTTGTGGCAAGCTCCAGTCACACCAGCTTCTGGAATCGGGTCAAGGATGCCTTTATCGGAGATGATGGAGAATGAGATTTGAATTCATTGTCGATGAGCATGTTAAGGTTAAGACCTTCTTGAAAAAGCATGAGGTTTCTAAGGGGCTCTTAGCAAAGATTAAGTTTCGTGGTGGCCAGATCCTTGTCAATGGATGTCCGGAGAATGCAATTTATTTGTTGGATATTGGGGATCGCTTGGTCATTGATATTCCAGCAGAAGAAGGTTTCGAAACCCTAAAGCCCATGGATCTGCCTTTGGATATTTTGTTTGAAGATGATCATTTTTTGGTCTTAAACAAACCCTTTGGGATTGCTTCTATTCCAAGTGCGATTCATTCTAATACCTTAGCCAATTTTGTAAAAGGCTACTATGTGAAGCAGGGCTACGAGAACCAGCAGGTTCACATTGTCACTCGCTTGGACAAGGATACTAGTGGCGTTATGCTTTTTGCAAAACATGGCTATGCCCATGCCCGCTTGGATAAGCAATTGCAGTCTAAAACGATTCAGAAACGCTACTATGCCTTAGTCAAGGGATCTGGGAATCTTGATCCTGTCGGAGAGATTATTGCTCCGATTGCGCGTGATGAAGAGTCAATTATCACCCGAAAGGTAGCTAAAGGTGGCAAGTATGCTCATACTAGCTACCAGGTTGTTCAATCTTTTGGAGATATTTACCTAGTGGATATTCAGTTACACACAGGTCGAACCCATCAGATCCGCGTTCATTTTTCCCATATTGGTTTTCCGCTCTTGGGAGATGATCTCTATGGCGGCAGTTTAGAAGACGGCATTGAGCGCCAGGCCCTTCATTGTCATCGTCTATCCTATTATCATCCATTTCTAGAGGAAGAATTGGTCATAGAAAGTCCACTGCCTCCAGATTTCCAAGCTGTATTAACACAGCTTCAAACTAGTTATTAATTATTAAAAGGAGTAAAACTCATGGAAGTTTTCGAAAATCTCAAAGCCAACCTCGTTGGTAAGAATGCACGTATTGTATTACCAGAAGGTGAAGAACCTCGTATCCTCCAAGCGACAAAACGCATTGTGAACGAGACAGAAGTAACCCCTGTCTTGCTTGGTAATCCGGATAAAATTCGGATTTATCTTGAAATTGAAGGGGTTTTGGATGGATATGAAGTCATCGATCCTCATTCTTATCCAGGTTTTGAAGAGATGGTAGCTTCCTTGGTAGAACGTCGTAAGGGCAAAATGACTGAAGAAGAAGCGCGTCAAGTCTTGAAAGACGACGTTAACTATTTTGGTGTCATGTTGGTACACATGGGAATCGTTGATGGAATGGTATCTGGTGCGATTCACTCAACAGCTGCAACTGTTCGTCCAGCTCTTCAAATTATCAAAACTCGTCCAAATGTAAAACGGACTTCAGGAGCTTTCCTTATGGTTCGTGGATCTGAACGCTACTTGTTTGGGGACTGTGCCATCAACATCAATCCAGATGCTGAAGGATTAGCCGAAATTGCCATCAACTCAGCTATCACAGCCAAGATGTTTGGTATTGATCCAAAAATTGCTATGTTGAGCTATTCAACAAAAGGATCTGGTTTTGGTGAAAGTGTTGATAAGGTTGTTGAAGCGACTAAGCTTGCCCATGAACTTCGTCCAGACCTTGAAATTGACGGGGAATTGCAATTTGACGCAGCCTTTGTCCCTGCAACTGCAGCCTTGAAGGCTCCAGGAAGCAAGGTAGCAGGTCAAGCCAATGTCTTTATCTTCCCTGGTATTGAAGCAGGTAACATTGGATACAAGATGGCAGAACGTCTTGGTGGTTTTGCGGCGGTAGGTCCAGTTTTGCAAGGGTTGAACAAACCTGTCAACGACCTTTCTCGTGGATGTAATGCAGATGACGTTTACAAATTGACCTTGATTACAGCAGCTCAAGCTGTTGAACAATAAGTAATGCATTTAGAGAGTGGGACAGAAATCGGTAATTCGTTAAAATTCGATTTCGTCTTCCCACCCCCGCACAGTTGAGTAGGGCTGTAAAAGCTGATGAAATCAGCGTAGTAGAGCCCACTCAACCACTGCGTCTTGCTCGACAATCCAAAAATAATTGAGAGG
>JAGZKI010000026.1 GCA_018365265.1 Streptococcus parasanguinis
AGCTCCTGACTATGTACCTCGTACTGACTGGGACTGGATCATCTACCCTCAAGGTTTGTATGATCAAATCATGCGTGTCAAGAAAGATTATCCAAACTATAAGAAAATCTACATCACTGAAAACGGACTGGGCTACAAAGATGAGTTTGTGGATAATACGGTTTATGACGATGGACGGATTGATTATGTGAAACAACACTTAGAGGTCTTGTCTGATGCGATTGCAGATGGTGCTAATGTCAAAGGTTACTTCATCTGGTCTCTCATGGACGTTTTCTCATGGTCAAATGGTTACGAAAAACGCTATGGTCTCTTTTATGTGGACTTTGAAACCCAAGAGCGCTATCCTAAGAAATCTGCTCATTGGTACAAGAAAGTAGCCGAAAGCCAAGTGATTGAATAAGTATAAGAGGCTGGGACAAAAGTCCTAGCCTCTCAATTATTTTTGGATTGTCGAGCAAGACGCAGTGGTTGAGTGGGCTCTATTACGCTGATTTCATCAGCTTTTACAACCCTACTCAACTGTGCGGAGGTGGGACGACGAAATCGAATTCTAACGAATTACCGATTTCTGTCTCACTCTCTTTTTTATTTTTACTAGAAGAGGGTCTCTTAAACGGATCTCTTCTTTCAGCCCCTAATTTATGGTATAATAGATCGATACTGTAATAAGGAAAATAGAATGAATATACAACAATTACGATATGTAGTGGCGATTGCCAATAGTGGTACTTTTCGTGAGGCTGCTGAAAAAATGTATGTGAGTCAGCCTAGCTTGTCCATCTCCGTCAGAGATCTGGAAAAAGAACTGGGTTTTAAGATTTTTCGTCGGACTAGTTCTGGGACTTTTTTGACCCGTCGGGGAATGGAATTTTATGAAAAAGCGCAGGACGTGGTCAAAGGGTTTGATATTTTTCAAAATCAATATGCCAGTCCCGAAGAAGAGAAGAAAGAATTCTCCATTTCGAGTCAGCACTATGACTTCTTACCACCTTTGATGACGGAATTCTCGATCCGCTATCCGGAAAATAAAAACTTCCGCATCTTTGAATCAACGACGGTCCAAATTTTAGACGAAGTGGCTCAAGGGCATAGTGAGTTGGGGATTATTTATCTCAACCGTCAAAATACCAAGGGGATTATGCAACGGGTTGATAAATTAGGGCTTGAAGTGGTCGATTTGATCCCTTTTCAGACTCATATTTACCTTCGTAAGGGACACCCTCTGGCTAAGAAGAAAAAACTGGTTATGGAAGATCTAGCTCAGTTGCCAACTGTTCGTTTTACCCAAGAAAAAGATGAGTACCTCTATTATTCAGAGAACTTTGTCGATACCAGCTCGAGCTCACAAATGTTCAATGTGACCGACCGGGCAACCTTGAATGGAATCTTGGAGCGGACGGATGCTTATGCGACGGGATCAGGCTTTTTAGATAGCCAGTCAGTGAATGGTATTACCGTGATACCTTTGGAAGACAACCTGGACAATAAAATGGTCTATGTCAAACGAGAAGAGATGGATCTCTCTCCTGTAGCAGAGAAGTTTGTCGAGGTCATGGTAGAATATTTTGATCAAAAGAGGTAAGAAATGAAGAGAAAAACAATGGTCCCGGTAGCGATTGTCCTATTGGTCCTACTGGATCAGCTGGTCAAATGGTATGTGGTGAAGAACATTCCACTGGGTGTCGTCAAGTCTTTTATTCCCCATGTGGTCAGTCTGACCTATCTTCAAAACACAGGTGCAGCTTTTTCGCTTCTTGAAAATCAGCAATGGTTCTTTACCCTCATCACGCTAGTCGTGATGGTAGGGGCCTTTTACTATCTTTATAAGCACCTAAAAGGTTCGCTTTGGATGGTGACAGGCTTGACCTTAGTCATTGCAGGTGGCTTGGGGAATTTTATCGATCGCCTGCGTCAGGGCTTCGTGGTCGATATGTTCCACCTGGACTTTATGAATTTTGCCATTTTTAATGTAGCAGATAGCTATTTGACAGTTGGAGTTTTCTTGCTCCTGATCCTGATGTTGAAAGAGGAAACGCATGGAAATTAAAATCGAAGTAGCCGGTGCGCGACTGGATAAAGCTTTGGCGGATTTGACCCCCTTGTCACGAGCTGTGGCTAATGAGCAGATCAAAGAAGGAAAAGTTCTGGTCAATGGAACTGTGAAAAAAGCCAAGTACACGGTTAAAGAAGGGGACATCATCCAGTACGAAGTCCCAGAAGTCGAAGAGGTCAGCTATGAAGCAGAAGATCTGCCCTTAGACATCGTCTATGAGGACCAGGATGTTGTGGTGGTCAATAAACCTCAAGGCATGGTTGTTCACCCCAGTGCCGGCCACACCAGCGGGACCTTGGTCAATGCGCTCTTATACCATATCAAGGATCTTTCAGGGATCAATGGAGAATTGCGTCCAGGGATCGTTCATCGGATCGATAAAGACACGTCAGGCCTCTTGATGGTCGCAAAAAATGACCAAGCTCACGTCGCCTTAGCAGAGGAACTAAAAGACAAAAAATCACTACGGAAGTATTGGGCCATTGTCCATGGCAACCTTCCGAACGATCGGGGCATGATTGAAGCACCCATTGGTCGCAGTGAAAAGGACCGGAAAAAACAAGCGGTGACGGCTAAAGGAAAACCGGCAGTGACCCGTTTTCAAGTCTTGGAACGCTTTGGGAATTACACCTTGGTAGAGTTGCAACTGGAGACTGGTCGGACTCACCAAATTCGGGTGCACATGGCCTATATTGGCCATCCAGTGGCTGGAGATCCTGCTTATGGACCTAAGAAAACACTCAAAGGACAAGGACAGTTTCTGCATGCGCGGACACTCGGCTTTACCCACCCTCGCACAGGAGAGACTTTGGAATTTACAGCAGAAGTGCCAGCGATCTTTGAGAAAACGCTGGAAGACCTTCGAAAAGGATAATGAAGAATGGGAGTGGGAAAGAACTCCTAAATTTAGAAAAGGTTGAAAAGTTTTCCCAAACCTTTTCAATCTTCCCACCCCGCATAGCTCCAACAGTCTGGGAGACTGTTGGAGGTTGCAGATAAAGGAAACTTTGTTTCCCTCATTAGGTCATCTTTGGAGCCTAAAAAGCGAACAAAGATTCCAATCAACCACTGCGTCATACTGTTATTACTATCAAACATTGAGAGCTGGACAGTTTTTGTCCAGCCTCACTTTCATTACATACGAAATAAATAGTATTAGAAAGAAACATAGAGATGAAAGCAAAACGAATCGTCTTTAAAGTAGGGACCTCGTCTTTGACCAATCCCGATGGGAGTCTCTCCAGACAGAAGGTCAAGGTCATTACCCAGCAGTTGGCTCTCTTACACGAATCGGGCCATGAGTTGATCTTGGTCTCATCAGGGGCGGTTGCTGCTGGATTCGGTGCCCTTGGTTTTAAGAAACGGCCGACTAAGGTGGCAGACAAGCAAGCCTCTGCGGCAGTTGGTCAAGGTTTATTGATGGAAGAATATACCTCTAATCTTCTTTTACGCAACATTGTTTCTGCACAGATTTTATTAACCCAGGATGACTTTGCGGATCAACGTCGCTATAAGAATGCCCACCAGGCCCTTTCTGTCTTACTCAACCGTGGGGCGATTCCGATTATCAATGAAAATGATACGGTCTCTATCGCTGAGCTAAAAGTTGGTGACAATGATACCTTGAGTGCGCAGGTTGCGGCCATGGCCCAGGCGGATCTTTTGGTGCTGTTGACGGATGTGGATGGCCTCTATACAGCCAATCCTTCTCAGGATCCAACAGCCAAGCGTTTGGAGCGGATCGAGCACATTTCTCGCGAGATGATCGAGATGGCTGGAGGTGCAGGTAGTAGCAATGGAACTGGCGGAATGCTGACCAAACTCAAGGCAGCGACCCTGGCGACAGAGTCTGGGGTTCCTGTCTATATTTGCTCATCTCTCAAGCCTGATGCCTTGATCGAAGCGGCGCAAGAGCAAGCAGATGGCAGTTACTTCCTAGCAGAAGACAAGGGGTTAAAAACCCAGAAGCAATGGCTAGCCTTTTATGCAGAAAGTAAAGGCGCTCTTTGGGTGGATGCTGGAGCGGCTGAGGCCTTGTTGCAATACGGAAAGAGTTTATTGATTTCTGGTGTGACCAAGGCAGAAGGGGATTTTTCTTATCAAGACATCGTCAGCGTCTATCATCAAGAGTCAGGACAATTACTAGGGAAAGGGAAAGTTCGTCTCGGCCAGTCGGCTGTGCGCGATATGCTCCAATCTAAAAAAGCCAAGGGAATCCTGATCCACCGGGATGATTGGATCTCGGTAACTCCTGAGATTGACTTACTCTTTACAGAATTCTAAAGGAAAATGTATGGAAACAACACAAGAACAATTAGCCTTAGCGAGATCGGCTAAGAAAAGCATCAATACGGCCAGTACCGCTCTTAAAAATCAGGCCTTAGAAGCTATGGCCAGCCAACTTCTGAAAGCGACGGAAGCCATTTTAGCAGCCAATCAAATCGATATGGAAGCGGCACGTGGGAAGATCTCTGAAGTCATGCTCGATCGCCTATTTCTTGATCAAGAGCGGATTGAAGGGATGGCACAAGGTATCCGTGCTTTAATCGATCTGCCAGATCCGATTGGGGAAGTGCTGGATACTGAAGTCTTGGAAAATGGCCTTGAAATCCAGAAGATTCGAGTCGCTATGGGCGTCATTGGGATCATTTATGAAAGCCGTCCAAATGTAACGTCAGACGCTGCAGCGCTTGCCATCAAGAGTGGAAATGCAGTGGTTCTTCGTACTGGAAAGGATGCCTTTCATTCTGCCCAAGCGATCGTGACCGCTCTTAAGGCTGGATTGGAAGAAGCCGGACTCAATCCAGACCTTCTCCAATTGATCCAAGATACGAGTCGAGCTTCCAGCCTTGCTATGATGAAGGCCAAGGGCTACCTGGACTTGCTTATTCCACGAGGTGGTGCTGGCTTGATCCAAGCAGTGGTTGAAAATGCCATTGTCCCCGTGATCGAGACAGGAACTGGAATTGTTCATGTCTATGTGGACAAGGAGGCTGACTTCCAGAAAGCCCTAGCGATTATCGAAAATGCCAAGACCAGTCGCCCCTCTGTCTGCAATGCTATGGAGGTCTTGTTGGTCGATCAAGCGATCGCGTCTGATTTCTTGCCCTTGGTCAAAGAGCGCTTAGTGGATGAGCGGGAAAGATCGGTTGAGTTGCGCCTAGATGAGGACGCACAGGCTATCATTTCGGGGAAAGCAGCGCAGGAGCAGGATTTTGATACCGAATTTTTAGATTATATTTTAGCAGTCAAGGTCGTTGATGGAGTCGAGGAAGCGGTAGGTCACATAGAAGCTCATAGCACCCATCATTCGGATGCCATTGTGACTGAAAATCCTGAAACAGCCGCTTATTTTACCAAGCAAGTAGATTCAGCAGCCGTTTATGTCAATGCTTCTACACGCTTTACAGATGGGGGTCAATTTGGTCTAGGTTGTGAAATGGGGATCTCGACCCAGAAACTCCATGCGCGTGGACCGATGGGACTCCGGGAAATGACCAGTTACAAATATATCGTCAGTGGAAATGGTCAAGTGAGGTAAGAAATGAAAGTTGCATTTATCGGTCTTGGAAACATGGGGGCTAGTTTAGCCAAAGCAGTCGCAAAAGAAGTGGACGCGCAAGACCTGCTCTTGGTCAATCGTTCTCCTCAAAAGGTGCAAGAGTTTATCAGCCAGTATGGGGGAACGGCGTCTGATCTTGAACAAGTCTTTCATAAGGCTGAAGTAATCTTTTTAGGGGTCAAACCCTATCAGATTTGCCCTCTCCTAGAGGAGTATCAGGGTATCTTGGCTCAACGCTCTAATCTCTTGCTAGTTTCCATGGCTGCAGGCCTGGAACTAGAAAAGATGGCTGACGTGATCCAGAACGCCCAGGTGGGTCTCATTCGCATCATGCCCAATACGCCTGTAGCCATTGGTCAAGGTGTTATCAGTCTGGCCCGCTCCCAAGCAGTGACAGACCAGCAAGTAGCCAAAGTCAACCAGCTCTTATCAGGAGCAGGGGCCCTCTATGAAATCGAAGAAAAATTGATGGATCCTGCAACGGCTGTTGCAGGCTGTGGGCCAGCCTTTGTCTATCAGATGATTGAAGCCATGGCAGCTGCAGGAGTAGGATTAGGACTTACACGAGAGCAAGCCTTGCAGATGGCTGCACAGACCTTCCAAGGCGCTAGTCAAATGGTCCTAGAGACAGGTGAGCACCCAGCCCGCTTGCGAGATGCAGTTTGTAGCCCAGGTGGCTCTACCATCGCAGGAGTCAACCGCTTAGAACAAGTCGGCCTACGGGGCGACATCATTGCAGGAGTGGAAGCAGCCTACAAACGCACCCAAGAAATGGGACAAGAGGCAGGGCAAAATTAGATAAAATAATTGGTCAAAACCAAGTTTGGAGAACGTTGACGAACTGTTCTTTCATCCAAATCTAACAAATCAAGAATTATCCAAGCCTCTATTGAAACTTTTCCGCCGTGAGAAAAGTGCCTGAAACTTAATGGTTTCAGGCACTCGGGAGTTTTGAAACCTTAGATTCAAAACTAAGTCATGGAACTTCTATGAAGTTCGCTGATGTCCGTTCTCACCTAAGGAAAGTTTCTAAGAGGACTTTATTTTAAATGTAAAAGATTGGTTTTGGCCAATCTTTTTTACGTTAGAGCGACTTTATTTTAAATGTAAAAGATTGGTTTTGGCCAATCTTTTTTACGTTAGAGCGACTCTATTTCTACCAAACCATTTTCAGTCAGACGATAGATTTTTTGGCAGACTTCTTTGAGGAAGGTCCGATCGTGGGACACTGTAACCAGTCCGCCTGGGTAGTCTGCGAATAGGCGACGAATTTCTGGTTGGGAAGTGGGGGAAAAATTACGAGTAGGCTCGTCCAAGAGCAGAAACTGGGGACTTGTGAGTACTAATTGAAGGAGGAAGAGTTTTCCTTGCTGGCCACCAGAAAGTTCAGAGATAGGATGATGCATTTCAGAATAAGTAAAGTTGAGGGAGGCTAAATGCAATTGAATAGTGTTGATTTCTTCGCGATCACCTGAATGCTGAAGAAATTGAACCGGTGTCTGAGTCAGAGGGAGGCCTTCAGTGTAATCTTGAGGCATATAGGCAGTGCGGATACTCTCATTCTTCCGTAAGATCTCCCAGATCATTTTTAGGAAAGTGGATTTCCCAACACCGTTGGAACCGATAATTCCTATCTTATCCTGCCCTTGAAGTGTGAGGGAGAGGTTCTTGACTAGGAAACGGTCCCCAATTGCGAGCTTTTCTTGATCTAAGAGAATGACACGTTTTTGAGGAGACAAGGGAGTGAGGGAAGGGAAATGCAGATTGATGATTTCCTCATCATAGGGTTGGGAAGTCATGGATTGGAATTCTCGCTCATAGCGCTTTTCTTGTGAGAGGAGGGACTTCATTTTCTTTGCCAGAAGACGTCCAGCAGTGCTATCTTTGGTATTTCGTAAGGAGGTTTCGACTTGCTGACGGACGCGACGGTGCTTCTCCATTGTTTTTTGGTAGGCTCGTTGATCGTTGTCTGCTTGCTGAGACTGTTGCTTAAATTGTTGTTCCCTCTGGCTACTGTAGTCTTGATAGCCTAGATGCTCTACGATGGTTTCAGCTTCCTTGCGGTGTTTGATCTGTCTGAGGTGTATGATGGTATTCGCCGTCTGAGTCAAAAAATCCTCATGATGGGAAATAAATATGATGGTTTGGGGGCTGGTTTGGATCATCTGCTGGAGCCAGTCCAGAGTTTCCAAATCCAGATCGTTTGAAGGTTCATCTAAAAATAGCAATTCATGAGGACAACAAAGTTCGTGAAGCAGTTGGACTTTGAGGGCTTCTCCTCCAGATAGACTTCCGATAGCTTGGTCGCTTGCAAATCGGTCGCTATTAAATTGCAATTGATCAGCCAGTCTGTAGAGGCTGGCATAGTCTAGCTCGTCCTCTCCAAAAAAATATTCTTCCAAGGTTTTCCTCTTCAATGTTTCCGGTAAAGTTTGGGGAATATAGGCATAGGAGTGAAAGGAAGTGGTGATTTCTCCTTCCGTGATCAGATAATCTGGTAGGGATTTTGGGGACATAAGGACCTGAAGCAAGGAAGATTTTCCATTTCCTTCTTCGCCAATAATGGCAACTTTTTCCCCTTCATGAATGGTTAGGGACAGATCGCGAACCAAATCTCGTAAATCTTTTGTATGTCGGATAATGAGGTGGGATAGTTTTAGCATAAGATTCCTTTCTACTGGGGCAAAAAAAAACAGCTCTACCTATTTAGTAGAGCTGTATTCATGTGGAACCCAGGCAGAAAAAGACCTTATTTAGCCAAAAAAAGTTGGGAAATAGGCAAGAGGGTACACAAAAAGAGATAGAACAAGCAGTCCACTAAATAAAGTATTTTATTTAACGAAACTTAGTTGTTCATATCTCCTTACCTCCGAATATGATTAAATTTATTCTATTCCTTTTATTCCTTCTTGTCAAGGAATTCCTGGCTTCTTATTCCCTTTTCTTTTCGGACTCGGGGGGATTTTATGGTATAATTAAAGGTATGCATACAAAACCAACGTCCGCTTATGTCCACATCCCATTTTGTACCCAGATTTGTTTTTATTGTGATTTTTCGAAGGTCTTTATTAAGAACCAACCGGTCGATGCTTATTTGGATCATTTGATCCAAGAATTTCGTCGGGAAGAAATCACACACTTACGGACTCTCTATATTGGGGGTGGGACACCGACAGCCTTATCTGCAGATCAGCTAGCCTATCTGCTCAAGGAGCTGACCAAGTCGCTTGATCTGTCTCAGATGGAAGAGCTGACGATCGAGGCCAATCCTGGTGATTTGGATCCAGATAAGATTGCGGTCTTGAAAGATTCGCCGGTTAATCGGGTTTCATTGGGCGTGCAGACTTTTGATAATCGCTTGCTCAAGAAGATTGGTCGAAGCCACCAAGAGCAGGATATTTATGACAATATCGAGCGTTTGAAGCTGGCTGGTTTTGACAATATTTCGATTGACCTCATCTATGCGCTTCCGACACAAACCATGGACCAGGTCAAGGAAAATGTTGCGAAGGCCCTTGCCCTCGACATTCCCCACATGAGTCTTTATAGCTTGATTCTGGAGAATCACACAGTTTTTATGAATCGCATGAGACGGGGCAAGCTTCCTCTACCAAAAGAGGAGCTGGAGGCAGAGATGTTTGAATACATTATTCAGGAGTTGGAGCGAGCGGGCTTTGAGCATTACGAAATTTCTAATTTCTCCAAGCCTGGTTTTGAAAGTCGGCACAATCTCATGTATTGGGACAATGCCGAGTATTATGGATTGGGAGCTGGAGCATCCGGCTATGTCGATGGGATTCGCTACAAGAATCATGGGCCTATCCGTCACTATATGCAGGCTGTCGAAGAGGGAAATGCGCGTGTCCAAGAAGAGCATCTGACTCAGACAGAAATGATGGAGGAAGAGATGTTTCTAGGACTACGTAAGAAAACAGGCGTTTCCAAGAAGCGTTTTGAAGAAAAGTTTGGTGTGAATTTTGACCAACAATATGGATCAGTGGTTGAGAAATTGATCCAGCAGGGCCTTTTGGTACCTGACAAGGACATTGTACGAATGACCAAGAAAGGTCTCTTTTTAGGAGACACTGTAGCAGAGAAGTTTATTTTGGAGTAGAAAATGGCAAAAACATTTGAATACAGCATGAAAATTCCGTTTGATATGAGCGATGTCAATGGTTATATTAAGATTCCCCAATTGATCTTGCTGTCTTTACAGGTATCGGGCATGCAATCGATTGAGCTGGGTATGAGTGATATGTACATTTTAGAGAACTACAATCTAGTCTGGATTATCACGGATTACAATATGAAGATCGAGCGTCTCCCTGTTTTTGATGAGAAAATCACTATTGAAACCTATGCCAAGAGTCACAATCGACTTTTCTGCTACCGGGCCTTTAATATCAAGGATGAAGCAGGAAATACTATCATTGAGATGGTCGCGACCTTTGTCTTGATGGATCGTGATACACGCAAGGTTCATCCTGTTATGAGTGAAATCACGGATGCCTTTGACTCTGAATTTTCAAAAGCCATGCTCCGCGGTCCCCGTTTCAAAGAATTAGAGGGGGGCGTCGAACAAGAATACCGGGTTCGGTTTTACGACTTGGATATGAACGGACATGTCAACAATAGCAAGTACTTGGACTGGGTTTTTGAGGTGATGGGAGCAGACTTCTTGACCCATCATGTCCCTAAAAAAGTTCATCTAAAATATGTCAAAGAAGTGCTAGCAGGAGGTCTCATCACCTCTCAATATGAACAAGAGGGCTTGAAAACTCAGCACCAAATTAGCTCAGATGGTCAGATCAATGCCCAAGCTGAAATTGAGTGGGAAGAAGTAGAAGAAAAGGGTTGGACTTATGGAAAGTAGAAGATTAAAAAATAAAAAACAGGAACTTGAAAGCTATCAAAAACGGGTTGTGGCCTATGCCAAGCGTCAAAAGAACCCTTTGTACATGTTGGGAGATTGGCTCTTGACTCTTTGTGCTTTGGGCATCATCCTGGTAGAGGAAATTTATAAATTTTTCCGCTATCGCTTGAATTTAGAGAGTTTTAATCGCTTTTTAAGAGAAGATGTACGCTGGTATCGGGTCTGGATCCATTTCACCTTGGCCTTTCTTTTACCGGTCATGATCTTCTCGATTGGGATTACTAGCCAATCAGGATCCTTCTGGTCCAATTTCTATCACCGCTTGTCTCAAGGCGTGCTCTTTAGCACGACAGTCAGCCTCGCTGCGACCTTAGTGACGGATTTTGTCGAGAATTTGCAACCAGAAACTAAGTCTGACGGGAAAAATCGGAGCACTAAACGCACGGTTTATCAAATCAGTGTGGATCAGGCAACCGTGATAGGCTTGTTATTGACCATTGTCATCCTCATGGTAGCATCCTTCTTGTTCACCCAATCGGGAAGTCAAGGGATTAATTTTACAGGTTTGGTGTTACAATTTGTCCTCTATGCTGGAGCCTTGCTCTTATATGGTTCTGGTGGACGAGTCGATGCAGAGAAGTTACATGACGAAACGGAAACAGAAAAGGAAGAATAAATGCACTATAAGGGCTATTTGATTGATTTGGATGGCACTATTTACAAAGGAAAATCACGAATTCCTGCAGGAGAAGCTTTTGTTCATGAATTGCAGGCGCGTGAGATTCCCTATCTCTTTGTGACCAACAATACAACCCGCACACCAGAGACTGTTCGGGATATGCTGGCTACTCATTTCAATATAAAAACCCCAGTTTCGACTATCTATACAGCTACCCTTGCGACCATTGACTACATGAATGACCAAAATTTGGGCAAAAAGGTCTATGTGATCGGAGAAGCGGGGCTCAAAGACGCTATTGAAGAAGCTGGCTATATCATGGATGAAGAAGCACCTGATTATGTGGTGATTGGCCTGGATTGGCAAGTGGATTATGAGAAGTTTGCTATTGCGACCTTGGCGATTCAAAAAGGAGCACACTTTATTGGGACCAATCCGGACCTGAACATTCCAACAGAGCGTGGCTTGCTGCCAGGTGCAGGATCCTTGATTGCGCTTGTAGAGGCTGCGACACGGGTCGAGCCTGTGATCATTGGAAAACCAAAGGCCATCATCATGGATAAGGCTATCGAACACCTGGCTCTTGCAAGGGAAGAAGTCGTTATGGTTGGGGACAATTATCTAACAGATATTCGTGCAGGTATTGACAATGGGATTCCAACCCTTTTGGTGACGACAGGTTTTACCAAACCAGAAGAAGTGCCAACCTTACCAATCGCACCGACACATGTTGTTGCCAGTCTAGCGGAGTGGGATTTTGATGCTTAAAAGTTTGAAATCAATTAACCTATTTTTCTTTATCTTGTCAGCTACAATCCTTCTCACCATTGCTCTCGCTTGGGCCCTCTATCCCATGGAGATTCATTGGTTGGGGATTCAAAGCCGGACTGGTTTTTCGGCTTCTGTCATCATGAAGAATTTTAATGTCTTGATGAACTACTTGACCAATCCTTTTCAATGGGTGTTGAAGATGCCTCAATTCCCCTCTTCAAAAAATGGACTGCACCATTTTGAGGCCGTCAAGTACCTATTTCACTTAGTGACGGTCGTTTTCGTGGTCACACTCCCTGGTTTTATCCAGTTTATGCGGACAGTTGTCAAAAAAGGCTACCTTACCTTGTACCGTAGTCTCTTCTTTTGGATGATGGTTTTACCAGTGGTGATTGCAGTGATAGCTGTTATGATTGGCTTTGATCAATTCTTTACGCTCTTTCATCAGGTCTTATTTGCTGGGGACAATACTTGGCTCTTTGATCCGCGCGTGGATTCGATTATTCTTGCATTACCAGAAGACTACTTTATGCATGCCTTTTTGATTTTCTTTGTCTTATACGAAGGAATGTGTGCAAGTTTTTATCTATTTTCTAGGAGGAAGAAATGAACCAATACAACCGATTATTAGACCCTAAAAAAGATATAGGAAGGTATTCTGGGACCCTTGCCATTTATCTCTTGGTAATGACCTTGGTAACCGTCCTGTGGGAAGTCCTCCTTGGATTGACCATAGCAGGCTCTCTCAGAAAAGATCCAAGTCAAGTAACGGAGAAACTCAATGCCCTGAATGTTTGGGCAGGTATTCCCTACCTTATCTCTATTTCCATTGGACTCTTTCTCTTTAATGCTTATCGCAAGAAGGCCCTTTATAAATATGATCTTAAGCACAAGGGACGTAAGATGACTCTTTCAGTCTTCTTCATCCTTCTTGCCTTTCTTGGCTTTTCTCAAGTCTTTTCATCTGTGATGACACAAGTGATTGAGCGCATGTTTGAGACCATTGGCCTTCATTCTCCAACACCCGATCTAGGTGATACGATTGAGAGATCATGGACCATGCTCTTGTATGCTGGATTTTTTGGTCCTATCACAGAGGAATTCTTCTTCCGTGGGGCCGGCTTGCGAGGCTTGGAGCGTTACGGGAAAATCTTTGCCATTGTTATGACGGCTATCTTATTTGGACTCTTCCATGCCAATTTTGATCAGCTCTTCTTTGCGAGTATCATCGGTTTAGGATTCGGCTACATTGCCTTTGAATACAATATCTGGTGGGCTATTTTCTATCACATTTTCAATAACTTTGTCATTTCCCAAGGCCTGCATTATGTAGCCTATCATGTGGATGAGGGACTAGCGAATTGGCTCCAAATCGGTGTTTTAGCTATTGGTTCCATTGTGATGATAGTGGTTCTTGCGACTAAATGGCCAACTATCAAGGCTTATATTCAAGCCAATAAACCTCAACCGGGAGTTTTCCAGCGTGCCCTCGCGTCCTTCTGGTTCTGGTTCTTCGTGCTATTCACTATCCTGATGTCTATTGTTCCTTATGTGATTCCGATCTTTCAGATGGCTAATCTCAAAGGATAAAGTTTATCGATTGCTAGTAAAGGGGGATCCTTTTAGATCCCTCTTTTTTGCTATGAAAAAGGGCAAGTGAAGATAAAGGATTGAGGATGAGGGTCTGATATATAATTTAAAAATTATTTTTAACTTGGTGAAGGTGGATAATAATACAAACATATTAGAGAGAGGCTAACCCCTCCCTTTTTTGCTATAATAGAGAGTATGAATAACTTGATTAAATCCAAGCTCGAGCTCTTGCCGACGAGTCCGGGCTGTTACATTCACAAAGACAAGAACGGTACCATCATCTATGTGGGGAAGGCCAAGAATCTTCGCAACCGGGTGCGGTCCTATTTCAGAGGGAGCCACGATACCAAGACGGAAGCGCTGGTATCTGAGATTGTGGATTTTGAATTTATCGTCACTGAGTCCAATATTGAGGCCTTGCTTCTTGAGATCAACCTCATCAAGGAGAACAAGCCCAAATACAATATCATGCTCAAGGATGATAAGTCCTATCCCTTCATCAAGATTACCAATGAGCGCTATCCACGCCTCATCATTACGCGCCAGGTCAAAAAGGATGGTGGTCTCTATTTCGGCCCCTATCCAGATGTAGGAGCGGCCAATGAGATCAAGCGACTCTTGGATCGAATTTTCCCATTCCGAAAGTGTACCAATCCGCCTTCCAAGGTCTGCTTTTACTACCATTTAGGGCAATGTATGGCCCACACGGTCTGCCATAAGGACGAGGCCTATTTCAGGGGCATGGCACAGGAGGTTTCTGATTTCCTCAAGGGGCAGGATGATAAGATTATCGATGAGCTCAAGCTCAAAATGAATACCGCTGCGCAAAACATGGAATTTGAGCGGGCAGCCGAGTATCGGGATCTGATCCAGGCCATCGGGACCCTGCGGACCAAACAGCGGGTCATGGCCAAGGATTTGCAGAACCGGGATGTCTTTGGCTACTACGTGGACAAGGGCTGGATGTGTGTGCAGGTATTCTTTGTCCGTCAGGGCAAGCTGATTGAGCGTGATGTCAATCTCTTTCCATACTACAATGATCCAGACGAGGATTTCTTGACCTATGTGGGGCAGTTTTACCAGGAGAAATCTCACCTGATTCCTAATGAAATCCTGATTCCTCAGGATATCGACGAGGAAGCAGTCAAGGCCTTAGTAGATACCAAGGTCCTCAAGCCCCAGCGTGGGGAGAAGAAGCAGTTGGTCAATCTGGCCATTAAGAATGCACGTGTCAGTCTGGAGCAGAAGTTCAATCTCCTTGAAAAATCGATGGAAAAGACCCAAGGTGCCATTGAAAATCTTGGAAAACTCCTGCAAATTCCAACTCCTGTGCGCATTGAGTCCTTTGACAACTCCAACATCATGGGGACCAGTCCAGTTTCAGCCATGGTGGTCTTTGTCAATGGGAAGCCAAGCAAAAAGGACTATCGCAAGTACAAGATCAAGACCGTTGTCGGACCAGATGACTATGCCAGCATGCGGGAGGTCATTCGCAGACGCTACAGCCGTGTCATGCGGGATGGCCTGACGCCACCTGATCTGATCGTTATCGATGGTGGTCAGGGCCAGGTTAATATCGCTAAGCAAGTCATTCAAGAGGAGTTAGGGCTGGATATTCCCATTGCAGGCCTACAAAAAAATGACAAGCACCAAACCCATGAATTGCTCTTTGGTGATCCTCTCCAAGTCATCGAACTTTCTCGGACCTCGCAGGAATTTTTCCTCCTGCAACGGATCCAGGATGAAGTCCACCGTTTCGCCATCACTTTCCACCGCCAGCTTCGGTCTAAGAATTCCTTCTCCTCCCAGCTGGACGGCATCGAAGGTTTGGGACCAAAACGCAAGCAGTTGCTGATGAAGCACTTCAAGTCACTGACCAAGATCAAAGAAGCTACTGTGGATGAGATCGTCACAGTTGGCATCCCACGAGCAGTGGCTGAAGCGGTGCAAGCTAAGCTCCATCAAGGAAAGCAAGAAGAAGCAAGTCCCTTGGTAGAAGTGGCGGAGGATTCTGAACCATACCAATCATAAGGAGTTTATAATGAACCATCGAATTGCTATTTTATCTGATATCCACGGAGATACGACAGCCCTGGAGGCAGTGATTGCGGATGCGCGTGCTCAAGGCGCGACGGAATACTGGCTTTTAGGGGACATTTTGCTTCCGGGGCCTGGAAGAGATGACCTTTTTGAGTTGCTGGACGCGATTCCCATTACAGCAGCTGTTCGAGGAAATTGGGACGATTGTGTCCTAGAGGCCTTGGATGGCGAGTACGGACTTGAGGATCCGCAGGAGATCCAGCTACTTAGACTCACTCAGTACCTCATGGAAGGACTAGATCCTAAGCGGATCGATTGGCTTCGGTCCCTTCCTTTGGTAGAGAAGAAGGAGGTAAATGGTATTCGCTTTTCACTGACCCACAATTTGCCAGAAAAGAATTACGGTGGAGACTTGCGTCCAGCAAATGCGACGGAGAACTTTGACCAATTGCTGGATGATCAGACGGATATGGCGATCTATGGTCATGTCCACAAACAGATACTTCGCTATGGCAGTCAGGGCCAACAGATCCTTAATCCGGGGACTATTGGCATGCCTTATTTTGACTGGGAACCAATTCAAAACCACAGAGCTCAGTATGCTCTGATCGATGTCGAAGCAGATGGAGTGACCAACCTGCAATTTCGTAAGGTGGCCTATGACTATGAAGGAGAGCTCCAAGATGCCAAGGACAAGGGCCTTCCCTTTATTGAGATGTACGAAGAACTAAGACGCGAGGATAACTATCGGGGCCATAACATCGAGCTGCTAACTGGCTTAATTGAGAAATACGGTTATGCCAAAGAAGTAGCTGCCTATTTTATTCTTTCCAATGAATCATAGGTGGATCTCTTGTGTATTCAACCTATAACAAAGAAGCGGATCTTCAAAATGTCCGCTTCTTTTTTCACAATCTTAGGCTGTAAAACCCTGCAAGCTCTTTCATTTTGTGTTAAAATAGAGGTAACAGAAATAGAAAAGGAAGAAGCTTATGAAATTTCTAGAGCTCAATAAAAAACGCCATGCGATCAAGCATTTCACTGACCAACCGGTCGATCCAAAAGATGTACGGACTGCCATTGAGATCGCAACCTTGGCCCCTAGCGCCCACAATAGCCAGCCTTGGAAATTTGTGGTCGTTCGTCAAAAAAATGCGGAATTGGCAAAATTAGCCTATGGTGCAAACTACGATCAAGTCATGGAAGCACCTGTGACCATCGCCCTCTTTACAGATACCGATTTGCAAAAACGGGCTCGTAAGATTGCGCGTGTCGGTGGGGTGAAAAACTTCACAGACGAGCAGTTGCAATACTTTATGCAAAATCTTCCTGCTGAATTTGCACGCTATGATGCCCAACAAACAAGTGATTACTTGGCTTTGAATGCTGGTCTTGTGGCCATGAACTTGGTACTTGCTTTGACGGACCAAGGCATTGGAACCAATATTATCTTGGGATTTGATAAATCAAAAATCAATGAAGTCTTGGACATCGAAGAGCGTTTCCGTCCGGAAGTCTTGATTACGGTTGGCTATGCGGCTGAAAAAGTAGAGCCAAGCTATCGCTTACCAGTGGACGAAATCATTGACAAACGCTAAGCCAATTAGCAAATAGAAGATCGAGGAGGAATTCATGACAACAGTTGACTTTAAAGCAGAAGTAGAAAAACGTCGCGATGAGATGATGGCTGACCTATACAGCCTCTTGGAAATCAATTCTGAACGCGATGACAGCAAGGCAGATGCAGAGCATCCTTTTGGACCTGGTCCTGTAAAAGCTCTTGAAAAATTCTTGGAAATTGCCAAACGTGATGGCTATGAAACTAAGAATGTCGACAATTATGCCGGTCACTTTACCTTTGGTGAAGGAGAAGAAGAGCTTGGGATCTTTGCCCATATGGACGTGGTGCCTGCAGGTAGTGGCTGGAAGACGGATCCATACAAACCAGAAATTATCGATGGTAAGCTCTATGCGCGTGGTTCGTCAGATGATAAAGGGCCTACAATGGCCTGCTACTATGGTTTGAAGATCATTAAAGACTTAGGACTCCCTGTTTCTAAGCGCGTGTGCTTTGTTGTCGGTACGGATGAAGAATCAGGCTGGGGCGATATGGATTACTATTTCAAACATGTCGGACTTCCTGAGCCAGATTTTGGCTTCTCACCAGATGCGGAATTCCCAATCATCAATGGAGAAAAAGGAAACATCACTGAGTATCTTCATTTTGGAAATGATAACACAGGAAGTGCCCATCTTCATAGCTTTACAGGTGGCCTTCGTGAAAACATGGTACCAGAGTCAGCGACTGCAGTCGTTTCTGGACAACTACCAGATCTTGCTGGCCTCTTAGATGCCTTTGCCAAGGAACACCAGCTCAAGTATGAAATCTCAACTGTTGATGAAGAAACCTATACCGTTACGATTGTTGGGAAATCTGCTCACGGATCAACTCCTGAAGATGGGATCAATGGTGCGACCTACTTGGCTCTCTTGTTGAACCAGTTTGATTTTGGTGGTGCTGCTAAGGCTTACCTTCATGTGACAGCTTCGCTTCTTCACGAAGATTTTGCCGGTGAAAAATTAGGTATTGCCTATACGGATGCCAAAATGGGACCATTGAGCATGAATGCAGGTGTCTTCCATTTTGATGACAGCCAAGCAGACAACACTATTGCCCTCAATATCCGTTACCCTCAAGGTACAGATCCTGAAACTATCAAAGCTATCCTTGAAAAGATCGAAGGAGTGGCTACAGTAAGCTTGTCAGCCCATGGTCACACACCTCACTATGTTCCGATGGATGATGAATTGGTATCCACCCTCTTGCGTGTTTACGAAAAACAAACTGGCCTCAAAGGACATGAACAAGTGATCGGTGGTGGTACCTTTGGTCGTCTCTTGAAACGTGGCGTTGCCTTTGGTGCTATGTTCCCAGACTATGTCAATACTATGCACCAAGCTAATGAGTTCGCAGATGTTGAAGATCTCTATCGTGCAGCAGCTATTTACGCAGAAGCCATCTATGAACTAATCAAATAATCCACTACTCGGCCAGTTTTTCTGGCTGAGTTTTTCCATAGAAGGAGGACTTATGTCAACGATTGAAAGCATTAAACAAGCCATTATGGCAGATCCTCAAAATAAAGAATATACAGATAAAGGGATCGAGCCACTCTTTGCAGCCCCAAAGACAGCTCGTATCAATATTATCGGACAAGCTCCAGGGATGAAGACGGAAGAAGCCGGTATTTACTGGAAGGATAAGAGTGGTGACCGCCTGCGCGAATGGTTAGGAGTTGACGAAGACACCTTTTATAATTCTGGTTTGTTTGCGGTCATCCCCATGGACTTTTATTTCCCAGGTCATGGAAAATCTGGTGACCTTCCACCTCGCAAAGGCTTTGCGGAAAAGTGGCACCCTCAACTCCTCAAGGAGTGTCCGGATATTGAGTTGACCCTCTTAATTGGACAATATGCCCAAGCATACTACCTTCATGAGAAGGTTAGTGGCAAAGTAACCGAACGCGTTCACCATTTTAAAGACTATTTGCCAACCTATTTTCCACTTGTTCACCCTTCCCCTCGCAATCAAATCTGGATGGCTAAAAATCCTTGGTTTGAGGCAGAGGTGGTGCCAGAATTGCAAACCTTAGTACAAGAGATCATTCAAAAATAAAGGAGAGCGAAGATGGATCCTTATCAACAAGTTAAAGAAAAATTAGATGAGTTAGGAATTTCATTTGATGTGGTGGAACACCCACCTGCATTCACGACTGAGCAGGCGGATTCTTATATTGAAGGCTTAGAAGGCGTCCGGACCAAGACCATGTTTTTGACCAACAAGAAGAAAACCCAATACTATCTGCTCATCATGGATGACCAGAAGCCATTGGATATGGATGATTTCAAAGAGCAAGTGGAAGCCAACCGGATCCGCATGGCTTCAGCAGATTCTTTAGCTGAAAAAATGCAATTACCGCCAGGAACGGTTTCTCCATTTGGTTTATTGAACAATGAAGAAAAAGATATTCGAGTCTATTTCGATAAAGACATTGTGTCAGAGGAGATCATGACCTTCCATCCCAATACCAATGAAATGACGATCTTTATTAAAACCCAAGACTTGTTCCGATTTTTAGAGTCTATTGGCTTTAACTATGAAATCCTAACCCTTCCATAACATATCTTACAGGAGAAATCATGAAAGAAATTCCATTTTCAAGCTTTTACCAAGCTTATCAAAAAGGAAACATACACGTTCTTGATGTACGCGAGCAGGAGGAATATGATGCCCTTCACTTAGATGGGGTTCGTCTTCTTCCCTTATCTGAGTTAGCAAATTGCTACCAGGAATTAGAGAAGGATCATCCCTATTATGTCATCTGCAAGTCAGGTCGTCGATCAGCACGTGCTTGCCAATTTTTGGAAGAGCAAGGCTATGATGTGACCAACGTCCAAGGTGGCATGGATGCATTTGAATCCTAAAAAACGACCTCTGAAAAGAGGTCGTTTTCTTTACTAATTTCTAAAAATGAGTAGAATTTGTATGTTTTTCAAAAGATATTACAGGGAATTTCCAGTCTTTCATTGAAAATGGTTCAGAAATTTTGTATAATACCCTAGTATAAACAATAGTTAAGGAGATTCATTATGTCAAAACAAGATTGGCTGGATTATTTCGAAGCCGTAAATGGTCGTTCTGCTAGTGCAGAAGAAATTGCTCAAGCACTGGCTGCAGGAGAATTTCAAGAAGAAGTAGTGGTTCCAGAAACCCCACAAGCCCCAGAGTTTGTTGCAGCGCCAGCAACTCCTCAAGCTCCAGAGTTTGTTGCAGCACCAGCAGCTCCTGCAGAAGAACCAGTAGCAGCTCCTCAAGCTCCAGAGTTTGTCGCAGCACCAACTGCACCTATTGAAGAACCAGTAGCAGCTCCTCAAGCTTCAGAATTTGTCGCAGCACCAACTGCACCTACAGAAGAACCAGTAGCAGCTCCTCAAGCTCCAGAGTTTGTCGCAGCACCAACTGCACCTGTTGAAGAACCAGTAGCAGCTCCAGTTCAAGAACCGGCCCCTCAAGCTGCTCCAGCGAATGGACCTGCTTTCCAACAAGCTCCACAACAAGCCTACCAACAACCTACTCAAGCAGCTTATCAACAAGCTCCTTACCAAGGTCAACCAGGGCAACCTTATCCTGCCCAACCAAGTCAATTTGGTGTAGCCGTTGGTGGTTATTGGAATTGGTTCCTTTCAGCTTTGAAACGTCCAACTGCTGTAGAAAATCCAAAAGCTCTTAACGGAATTTTACAGTATGTCTTGACTGCTTTTGTCTTGACCCTATCAACTTTCTTCACAGCTAGTGGAGCTACAGGTGGTTATGGAATGGATTTCCGTGCCTTTATGTTGACATTGATTTCCCTATTCTTTAGCGTTTACGCCTTCCAAGTGGCTGGATTCTTTGTTCGTCGTGTGGTTCTTCAAGATAAGGAATACAGTTACGGTCGTTCATTTGAAGAGTTTGGACGTTTGTCTGTTTACACTTTGCCACTTGCCCTTCTTGCTTTCTTAGTAGGTCTTGTAAAAGTTTATGAATTTTATGGCTTTGTAAACTTCCTTATTTTCTTCTTGTTCTTTGTTGGAACATGCTATGTCGTTCATCAAGGATTGAACAAGACAAGCTTTAAAGCAGATAAATTCTTGCTTCTAGTAGCATCATCTGTTGTCTTGCTTCTCATTGCCATCTCTGTCATTTATGTGAATGCTCGTATTTTAGAACAAGTAGCCGTAGGATTTATTCCAAGTGCTCCAAATTTCTCTAACTTTGGATTCTAACAATATCACAAAACGGAAGGTGGGGGGACCCACTTTCCCTATTTTATAATGAGGGAGAAGAGATCCATGCAAAAGAAATGGGTTGAATTATTTGAAAAAGTGATTGGTCGCAAACCGTCACCAGAAGAGTTTATGGCTGGGAAAGCCTGTGGATTTGATTTGAAACAAATTCAGTCTATCGCAGGAAATGCCCCAGCTGAGGAAGTCGCTCCTGTTGAGGAACCAGGGGTTGAACCAGTTGAAGAAGTGAAGAATATTGATCCACTTCTGGCAGCTCGTCAGGCTTGGTTGCAATATTTTGAGGAAACCTATGGCCGCAAGCCAAGTGCGGAAGAATTTACCGCGGCTAAAAGTCAAAACTTCGAGTTTTTTGTAGAACCTGTACCTGAAGCAGAATTTGCGATCCCGGATGCAACAGAAGTAACACAGGAATATGTGCCTCAACAGCCGACTCAAGAGTATACGACTCCACTTGCTGCTGAGCAAACGCAGGTCTTTGCTGGTCCAAATGTTACAGAAGCAGGTCCAGCTCAGAAAAAACAAAAGGCCCCTAAAACGAAGGGTGGAAAGAAACTTTCCAAGAAGAAAATTGGGATTATTTCTGCTATCGCAGTCCTTGTGATCGCTTTGGTGGCAGCCTTCTTTTACTTCCAGTCTACAACACGTGTCGAAGTGACAGCAGATAAATTCATTAAGGCAGTGGACACCAAGGATTATCGCGAAGCAGCAGACCTGCTTTCAACTGATAACGATAAATGGACAAAGGATGAAGCCGAAAGTTTGATCACCAGCATGGAAGATCAAGGGGTCGATATCGGCACAGAGTTGAACAAGATCATTGATAATGGTGGAGAAGGCAGCTATACGGATAAATCTGGAAACAAGATCTTTGGTTTGGAAAAAGCGGACAAGAAATTTGGGATCTTCCAAGAATACCGTGTGGCCAGCTATCCAGTGCAAGTGAAGGTCAAGACCAATTTGGACCAAGCCAAACTCAAAGTGGCTGCCAATAAAACCGTGACCTTGAAGAAAGATGCAGTTACAGACCTTGGTTCTTTCCATTACAATACAAAAGAAATGGAATTGACTGCTAAAACAGAGGTCGGAAATGTCACTTCTAAGATCCATCTCAATCCTAAAAAAGCAACAAAGAATAATTTAGAATTGCAGTTGAATTCTGAAAAACGCAATTTAGAAGTTGAGTTCCCAGATGAAGTTGAAAACCCAACGGATGTGAAGGTTGTGGTCAACGGCAAAGAAGTCGGAACCAGCACGACCTTTGAAGTAGACAGCATCCCTTATCAAGAAATTGAAGTGCATGCTGTCTTCAACATGAATGGGGAAACCTATACAACTGAGAAGGCCAAGGTGACGATTGAAGAGGGTGAGAACGATCCGATCGAACTCAAACTAGCCAAAGATACCCTAAAACGCATCAAGAGTGCACAAGATGCTAAGAAAGCACAAGCAGCCAAAGAAGAACAAAATCGGACCTTGGCAGAAGAGTTCTTGAAAGAGTACCGTGACGCAGTCTTTAGCTCAGTTTCAAATCGAAACAACACCTACTCTAAATACTATGATACACAAAGTCAAGCCTACAAGGACATGGTTGAATTCACAACTGGTGATGGTGTTCGAAAGGCTAAAATTGACTACTATACTCCAGGAGCTTTGGACATTCAAAGTGTCACGGAAGAAAATGGTGTGGTGACGATTAAGACTTATGAAGACTTTACCGTGCATTATACAGATAGCCATCCAGATTCACAAAACCGCAAGTACAAGACTTACACTTTGAAAAAAGTAGGTGCAAGTTATGTGATCACGGATATTGTCGTAACAAAAGAATCATAGGAGATTCCCCATGAAAGCAAGATTTTCCAAATTAACGTTGGTGACAGTTGCCTTGTTAACCCTGACAGCTTGCTCCCAATCTCAATCCACTAGTTCTAAATCTTCTGCAAAAGAAGAAACCAAACAAACGCAAACCAAGTCTTCAAAAGAAACGTCTTCTGCAAAGGATACGTCAAAAGAGACTGGCAAAGAAGAGTCGTCAAAAGCTGGTAAGTCAGATGTGAAAGTGGACTCTGGTGTCAGCTACAATGGTTCTTACTATAGTGTTAAAGGAAAATATGGTGAGGTGATGATCGCCAACAAACATTATCCTTTGGCGCCGGACTTTAATCCAGGTGAAGATCCTGAAGCTGTTTCAGCCCTTCATGAATTGATCGCAGCCATGCAGGCAGAGGGGTATCCGATCAGTGACCAATATAGTGGTTTTCGTAGCTACGATACCCAAGTTGGACTCTATCAAAACTATGTCAATCAAGATGGTCGGGAAGCCGCAGATCGTTATTCCGCAAGACCGGGCTATAGTGAACACCAAACTGGTTTGACCTTTGATTTGATTGATACCAGTGGTAATTTGGTAACCGAACCTGGACCAAGTAAGTGGTTGCTCAAGAATGCTGCTAAATATGGCTTTGTGGTTCGTTACCAAGAAGGAAAAGAAAAAGTAACAGGCTACATGCAAGAAAGCTGGCATCTCCGCTATATCGGAAAAGAAGCACAAGATATTGCGGACTCAGGCTTGAGTCTGGAAGAATACTATGGCTTCACTGGCGGAGACTACGTTGATAAATAAGAAAAGGCTGGGATTTTAATCCCAACCTTTTTTATTGTATTGTTTTTAGAAATGCATCCAGCTCTTTTTGATTCTTGAGAGAGATGAATTTATCGGGATAGGTAGAACGGATATTTCGATACCTTTCTTTGGCATTCTTAGTTCGACCGTCCCAAAGGATCCATCGAATGAATTCCCAGTCAAAGCGTTCAGGGCAGCCTGCTGCCATACTCTCGCGAACGCGTCCCTTATAACGACGGTATCGTTTCCAGGCTCTATAGAGGCAGTTCCAACGAGAGAAATTGAGAAAGATAATGTGGTCTGCTTGCTCCATTCTTTCCTCATAGCAACACCATGAATAATTTCCATCAATGACCCAGTCTTTATGTTGGCTAAGAAACTGTTTCATCTGTCCCTCCATCCAATCCCGGTCACTGTCTATCCATCCCGGTTGAAATTGGATGGTATCCATATGAAGCTTAGGGATGGAGTAGTAGCGAGCTAAGGTTTCAGCCAAAGTTGACTTGCCAGAACCTGAATAGCCGATAATAACAATTTTCATAAGCACCTCTCAAAAATTTAGGAACAAAAAAAGCTCCGGAGAGCTTGATTTTTATGCTGTTCTTGATTAACCAAGTTTCGCTGCAAGACGTGCTTTATCACGGCTAGCTTTGTTCTTGTGGATCAAACCTTTAGTTTCTGCTTTATCGATAGCTGAGCTAGCAGCGCGGTAAAGTTCTTCAGATGGGTTTGCTTCAAAAGCTTTGATTGCAGTACGCATAGCTGATTTTTGAGCTGAGTTTTTTTCGTTTTGTTTAACGTTCAATTCAGCGCGTTTGATAGCTGATTTAATGTTTGCCAAGTTATTCACCTCCATTGATAATCTAACTATCTCATTATATATGAAAAGTTATGATTTGACAAGCCTAAAATAGCTTTTCCTTAAAAAAGTACCGGTAAAAGGCCATTTTCTCTAGCGTTTGAGATAAATTTTGTCGATTTCATGGTTGGTTGCCTTATGGAGAATCAGATCAGCTCGGTTACGGGTTGGTTGAATGTAATGTTGCAAGTTGACTAAATTAATGGATTCCCAGACCTGATGGGCCATGCTTAAAACTTCATCTAGGGGTTGCTCTGTAAATCGATAGTAGTAGTTATTGGGATCATTCTGAGCTAATGCAAGGAGTTTTTGGAAGCGATCGATATACCAAGATTCGATATCATCGACTGCGGCATCCACATAGATTGAAAAATCAAAGAAATCGGTCATATAGAGACTGTCATTTTGTGGATTTTGAAAGACATTGATTCCTTCTACAATGACAAAATCAGCCGGTAAAATCGTTTGCTTCTCATCTGGGACAATATCGTAAATTTCGTGGGAATAGACAGGGATTTCTACACTTTTGTTGTTTTTGATTTGATTGAGAAAATCAAGAAGCAATTCCATGTCATAGCTTTCAGGAAATCCTTTTCGATTGAGGAGCTCTTGTTCTTTTAAGATGGCATTTGGATAGAGAAAGCCATCTGTTGTCACCAATTCCACGGTCGAGCCTTCGAAGGTCCGCGAAAGTAGGATTTGGAGAAGACGGCTAGTAGTCGATTTCCCAACAGCGACACTCCCAGAAACCCCAATGATAAAGGGTTGGCGCTCACTCGTTTTTTGAAGAAAAATACCTTTTGAGAAGGCTAAATCTTCTTTGGAACGCTTGTAAATTCCAATCAAGTTTGTCAAAGGCAGGTAGACGTCACGTACATCCTGGAGGTTGATGCGGTCGTTAAAACTTTTAATAGAATTAAGCTCTGTTTGAGAGAGAGGCGGGGTAGTTTTGCGGTGCAAATTTTGCCAGGTTTCCCGATTGATTTTTTCAAAATGTAGAAATTCTTTGTCCATATGTCACTCCTATTGTAGTCTTTAGTATACCAATTTTTAGAGGTCATGTAAACGATTTAAAAAACGAATGAATTATGATAAAATAACCTTATGAGTAAAATGTATTTCGATATAAACCCAGATGCAGCCCATGATATTCATGATCTGGCTGTTGTTTTATTGGGACAAAAGATGAATTTCTATACAGATGCGGGCGTCTTTAGTAAAAAAATGATTGATTATGGAAGCCAGGTGCTCTTATCAACCCTGGATTTCCAAGGAGGAGAAAGCGTTCTTGATGTCGGTTGTGGCTATGGTCCAATTGGTCTCTCTCTAGCTAAAGCACAGGGAGTAGCCGTGACCATGGTGGATGTCAATGAGCGGGCGCTAGACTTGGCTAAGAAAAATGCCAGCCGAAATGGCGTGGAAGCTCAGATCTTTTCTTCGGATGTCTATGAAGCGGTTGAAGGGGTCTTTGACCATGTGATCAGTAATCCGCCGATCCGAGCCGGTAAAAAAGTGGTTCACCAAGTGATCACCGGTAGTTTTGAACATTTGAAACCAGGTGGAGACTTGACTATTGTCATTCAGAAAAAGCAAGGGGCTCCAAGTGCTAAGGCCAAGATGGAAGAGACGTTTGGCAATTGTGAGATCGTAAAAAAAGACAAAGGCTATTATATTTTAAGAAGTGAGAAAGAATCATGAGAGCAGTAGATATCATTCAGAAAAAAAGAGATGGTCTTGCCTTAAACAAGGAAGAAATTGAATGGCTGATTGAGGGATATGTGGCTGGAACAGTTCCAGATTACCAAATGTCCGCTTTTGCTATGGCTGTTTATTTTAAAGGAATGATGACAGAAGAAATCTCTCATATGACCATGAAGATGGTCCAAACAGGGCAACAGTTTGATTTGTCAGCTATTCCAGGGATTAAGGTTGATAAGCACTCGACTGGCGGTGTCGGCGATAAGGTAACCTTGGTCTTAGTGCCTTTGGTTGCAAGTTTCGGAGTGCCAGTTGCTAAAATGAGCGGTCGTGGCTTAGGCCACACAGGTGGAACCATTGATAAGTTGGAATCCATTAAAGGCTTCCAAATTGAACGCTCCCAAGAAGAATTCATCCAGCAGGTGCAAGAGATCGGCTTATCGGTCATTGGGCAATCTGACCAACTCGTAAAAGCAGATAAACTCTTGTATGCTCTTCGGGACGTGACGGCGACGGTGGATACCATTCCTTTGATTGCTAGCTCCGTCATGAGTAAGAAAATTGCAGCTGGTGCTGATGCCATTCTTCTCGATGTCACCGTTGGAGAAGGGGCCTTTATGAAGACCATTGAAGAGGCGCGTGAACTAGCTCGTACCATGGTGGATCTCGGTAATGCCGTAGGGCGCAAGACAATCGCTGTCATTACAGATATGAGCCAACCTTTGGGAACCAGTATTGGCAATCGTTTAGAGATTTTGGAAGCCCTGGATATTCTAAAAGGACAGGGGCGTGCTGATATCACAGAGTTTATTTGTGAATTAGCACAAATCATGTTGAAATTGGCCAATGTAGATCAATCGATTGAAGCCATTCATGAACACTTGAGCAATGGACAAGCCTTAGCCAAGTTTGAAGAAATGGTCGTGGCACAAGGTGGAGACTTAGAGGATTTGCATCGTCCCGTCAAAGTAGATCAGGTCCTTGAAGTAACAGCAGATCAAGATGGCGTCATTGCGGCTTTACCTGCCATGGAATTTGGCCTGTTAGCCATGCGACTTGGTGCTGGTCGTGCTGTCAAATCGGATCCGCTTGATTATGAAACAGGGATTGTATTTGACAAAAAAGTGGGAGAGCAGGTTAAAAAAGGGGAACGCATTGCTCGTATTTTCGTGAATGAAAAAAATTCACAAGAAAGCGTTACAGAATTCAAAAAAAATGTTAAAATACTAGAAGGGGCTGAAAGCGTTAAAGAAATTATTGAAATAATATCTTAAGTAGCTCAGGAGATTATATGAAGTTAAATAAATATATCGATCACACTCTTTTAAAACCAGATGCGCAACAAGAACAGATCGAAAAATTGATCGAAGAAGCTAAGGCATATGATTTTGCGAGTGTCTGTGTGAACCCGACATGGGTGAATTTTGCGGCTGAGGGCTTGCGCGATTCAGACGTTAAAGTTTGTACCGTCATTGGTTTTCCTTTGGGAGCAAATACCCCTTTTGTCAAAGCGTGTGAAACAAAAAATGCGATTCAAAATGGTGCCGATGAGATTGACATGGTCATTAATATCGGGGCTCTTAAGTCTAAGAATTTAGCACTAGTTGAGGAAGATATCCAAGCTGTAGTCGAAGCGAGCGGTGATAAGCTCGTCAAAGTCATCATTGAGACTTGTCTCTTAACAGATGATGAAAAGATCGTTGCTTGCCAAATTGCTAAGTCAGCTGGCGCAGACTTTGTGAAGACTTCAACTGGCTTCTCAACTGGAGGAGCAACGGTAGAAGATGTGGACTTAATGCGTCAAACTGTTGGACCCGACATGGGTGTTAAAGCTTCTGGTGGTGCTCGCTCTTATGAAGATGCTCTTGCTTTTATCGAAGCTGGTGCGACCCGTATCGGGACTTCTTCTGGTGTAGCCATCATGGAAGGTAAGGTGGCTCATGGCGACTACTGAGTTGATTGACTTAGCAGTTGAAGTGAGTCAACAAGCCTATGTGCCTTACTCTCATTTCCCAATTGGAGCTGTACTGCTAACGAAGGATGGAGAAATCTATACAGGTGTCAATATCGAAAATGCCAGTTTTGGTTTGACCAACTGTGGAGAACGGACAGCCATTTTTAAAGCTGTTTCTGAAGGAGCTCGTGAGTTTCAAGAGCTCATTATCTACGGGCAAACAGAAAAGCCCATCTCTCCATGTGGTGCTTGTCGCCAGGTCATGGCTGAATTTTTTGAGCCAGACCTTCCTGTAACCTTAGTATCTAAAGATAAATCGACGGTCGTGATGACGGTCAAGGAATTACTTCCATATTCCTTTACAGACCTGACTTAATAGGTCTGTGAGGCGGTCTTTTGACCCTTTCAATACTTCGCAACAATGTTGCACAATAATTTAGGAGGTTCAGTAATGAACAAGAAACAATGGCTAGGCCTTGGTCTAGTAACTGTCGCTGCTATCGGACTTGCAGCATGTGGAAATCGTGCGTCTAAAAAAGATAGCGCAAACTCAGAATCTAAAACAGATTTGAAAGCTGCTATCGTTACCGATACTGGTGGTGTGGATGACAAATCATTCAACCAATCTGCTTGGGAAGGTTTGCAAGCTTGGGGGAAAGAAAACGGTCTTTCTAAAGGGAACGGATTTGACTACTTCCAATCAACAGATGAATCTCAATATGCGACAAACCTTGATGAAGCTGTTTCTAACGACTACAAATTGATCTTTGGTGTTGGTTTTGCCTTGCGTGATGCAGTAGAAAAAGCGGCTTCTGACAACGAAGAAACAAACTTTGTTATCATTGACGACCGTATTGAAGGTAAAAAGAACGTAGCATCTGCTGTCTTTGCCGACAACGAAGCTGGTTACCTTGCTGGTATCGCTGCTGCGAAAACTACAAAAACTAAACAAGTTGGTTTTGTAGGTGGTATGGAAAGTGAAGTTATCACTCGTTTCCGCGCTGGATTTGAAGCTGGTGTTAAATCTGTTGACCCATCTATCAAAGTTCAAGTAGACTACGCTGGTTCATTCGGTGACGCTGCTAAAGGTAAAACAATTGCTGCTGCACAATACGCTGCAGGTGCAGACGTTATCTACCAAGTAGCTGGTGGTACTGGAGCAGGTGTCTTCTCTGAAGCAAAAGACTTGAACGAGAAGAAAAATGAAGACGAAAAAGTTTGGGTTCTTGGTGTGGACCGTGACCAAAAAGCTGAAGGTGAATACACTTCTAAAGATGGTAAAAAATCTAACTTTGTCTTGGCTTCAAGCTTGAAGAAAGTCGGAGAATCTGTAAAAGACTTGGCTAAGAAAGCTGCTGACGGTAAATTCCCTGGCGGTAAAGTGATTACTTATAGCTTGAAAGATGGTGGAGTTGATTTGACAACTGACAACCTTTCTGCGGATGCTAAAAAAGCTGTCGAAGATGCCAAAGCTAAAATCCTTGATGGATCTCTTAAAGTTCCTGAAAAATAATATTTGATTGGGCGGCCCTCCCTTTAAGGGCCGTTTCTTTTAAAGTGAGACATTTTTGTCTCAATAAAATCTGTTAGTTCTCTAGCAGATTTTATTGAAATAAAAAAATTTTGAAAGGAAAACACCCACATGACACATGAATATGTCATCGAAATGCGTGAGATTACCAAAAAATTTGGTGACTTTGTAGCAAATGATAAGATTAATCTTCAGTTGCGCAAAGGTGAAATCCATGCACTTCTTGGAGAAAATGGTGCAGGGAAATCTACCCTGATGAATATGCTGGCTGGTTTGTTGGAACCAACAAGCGGAGACATCGTGGTAAATGGAAAAACTGTTAACCTAGACTCACCTTCAAAAGCAGCTTCTTTAGGAATTGGAATGGTGCACCAACACTTTATGTTGGTTGAAGCCTTCACTGTTGTTGAAAATATCATCCTTGGTTCTGAAACCACTAAACATGGTGTTTTGGACCTTAAAAAAGCCAGCCAAGATATCCTTGATTTGTCTAAAAAATATGGCTTGGCAGTAGATCCACATGCTAAAGTTGAGGATATTTCCGTTGGTGCGCAGCAACGTGTGGAAATCTTAAAGACGCTTTATCGTGGAGCCGACATCCTGATCTTCGATGAACCAACTGCAGTGTTGACACCAGCTGAAATCGAAGAATTGATGACAATCATGAAGAACTTGGCGAATGAAGGAAAATCCATTATCTTGATTACGCACAAGTTGGATGAAATCCGTGCTGTTTCAGACCGCGTAACGGTTATTCGCCGTGGTAAATCGATTGAGACAGTCGAGATTGGTGGAGCTACTAACCAAGACTTGGCCGAAATGATGGTCGGCCGTTCTGTTTCCTTTAAGACTGAAAAAGGTCCTTCTCAACCGAAAGAAGTGGTCTTGTCGATCGAAAACTTGGTTGTAAACGAAAACCGTGGTGTCCCAGCTGTTAAGAATTTGTCACTGGAACTTCGTGCTGGTGAAGTCGTTGGGATCGCAGGGATTGATGGAAATGGTCAGTCTGAGTTGATCCAAGCGATTACAGGTCTACGGAAGGTAAAATCCGGTTCAATTAAGATTAAAGGCAAGGATGTTGTAGGACTACGTCCACGTCAAATCACAGAAATGAAGGTAGGGCACGTCCCTGAAGACCGTCACCGGGATGGTTTGGTCCTTGATATGATGATCTCTGAAAACATGGCTCTTCAAACTTACTACAAAGAACCTCTTAGCAAGAATGGTATTTTGAATTATCCAAATATTACCTCTTATGCCAAGAAGCTTATGGAAGAGTTTGATGTTCGTGCAGCTAGTGAAGTGGTACCAGCTAAGGCTCTCTCTGGAGGAAACCAGCAAAAAGCCATTATCGCGCGGGAAATCGATCGCGATCCAGATCTCTTGATCGTCAGCCAGCCAACTCGTGGTTTGGACGTTGGAGCGATTGAATATATCCACAAACGTTTGATTCAAGAACGGGATAATGGAAAAGCCGTTCTGGTTGTCAGCTTTGAATTAGATGAAATTTTGAATGTTTCTGACCGTATTGCAGTTATTCATGATGGGAAGATCCAAGGGATCGTAACCCCTGAAACAACGAATAAGCAAGAGCTTGGAATCCTCATGGCAGGAGGACAAGTAAAGGAGGGAGCATCAAATGAATAAGAATTTAAAACAAATTGCCGTTCCATTGGTGTCTGTCCTTTTAGGATTGGTCTTGGGTGCCATTATTATGTGGGCCTTCAGCTATGATGCCCTTTGGGGATATGAATTGCTGTTTAAGAAAGCCTTTGGTTCGATTAAGAGTTGGGGAAATATTTCCCGTGCCATGGGGCCACTGATTTTAGTTGCTCTTGGATTTTCAGTAGCCAGCCGGGCCGGCTTCTTTAACGTTGGACTTCCAGGTCAGGCTTTTGCAGGATGGATCATGGCGACTTGGTTTGCCCTTTCTTTCCCAAATATGCCTCGCTTACTGATGATTCCGATGACTGTTTTGATTGCGGCTATCGCGGGTGGATTTATTGGAGCGATTCCTGGTTTCCTTCGTGCCTATCTCGGAACCAGTGAGGTCATCATCACCATTATGATGAACTACATTGTTCTCTATGGTGGGAATGCCTTGATCCATAGCTTCCCAGCTTCCTTGATGAAAAACAAGGACTCAACCATTGATGTGGGAGCTAACGCTGTCTACCAGACAGAGTGGCTGCGTAATTTGACGGACAAATCACAAATGAACATCGGGATCTTCTTTGCCATCATCGCAGTGGTGGTCATCTGGTTCTTGATGAAGAAAACAACACTTGGGTTTGAAATCCGTGCCGTTGGTCTCAATGCGAATGCGGCGGAATATGCTGGGATGTCTGCAAAACGGACCATTATCCTTTCTATGATCATTTCTGGTGCTCTTGCTGGTATCGGTGGGGTAGCAGAAGGTCTGGGTATTTACTCAAATGTCTACGTTCAAACCAGCTCGATGAGTGTTGGATTTAACGGAATGGCCGTTGCCCTTCTTGCAATGAATTCACCAATTGGTATTCCATTTGCTGCCTTCTTGTTTGGAGCACTTCAAATTGGAGGAGTTGGTATGAAGCCAGCTGCCATCCCTGAAGAAGTCGTTCAAATTGTAACAGCATCCATTATCTTCTTCGTATGTGCTCACTACATTATTGAAAAGATGATCTCGATGCGTTCAGCTAAAAAAGGAGGAGCAAACTAATGAGTATTGTAACGATTTTAAGTATTCTTGTTTCCTCTATGATTGTGTATGCAGCGCCGCTGATCTTCACAAGTATCGGAGGAGCATACTCAGAACACGCTGGGGTTGTTAACGTTGGTCTGGAAGGAATCATGGTTATGGGAGCCTTCTCAGGAATTATCTTTAACTTGACTTTTGAGCCTGCCTTAGGAAGTTTGACACCATGGTTGTCCTTGATCGTTGCTGCAGGGATTGGAGTACTCTTCTCCTTGATTCACGCGGTGGCAACCATTCATTTCCGTGCTGACCATATCGTCTCAGGTACGGTATTGAACTTGATGGCACCTCCACTTGCGGTCTTCCTTGTTAAAGCGATGTATAACAAGGGACAAACTGATAATATCAAAGTTGCCTTCGGGAAAACATCCATTCCGGTCTTATCTAAAATTCCGGTAATTGGGGATATTTTCTTCAACAATGCCAGCATCATCGGCTGGGTTGCGATTCTCTTCTCATTCTTTGCTTGGTTCATCATGTTCAAGACAAAATTTGGATTGCGTCTTCGTTCAGTTGGGGAACACCCACAAGCAGCAGATACATTGGGAATCAATGTTTATAAAATGCGCTACTTAGGAGTGATGATCTCAGGTGCCCTAGCTGGTATTGGAGGAGCCATATACGCTCAATCTATTTCCGTTAACTTTGCGGTGACTACTATTGTTGGTCCTGGTTTCATCGCCCTTGCGGCTATGATTTTCGGGAAATGGAACCCAATCGGGGCCATGCTTGCTAGTCTCTTCTTTGGAGCTTCACAAAGTTTGGCTGTTATCGGGAATCAATTGCCTTTACTTAAAGGTATCCCATCCATCTACTTGCAAATTGCGCCTTACGTCTTGACCATGGTTGTCTTGGCAGCCTTCTTCGGACAAGCAGTTGCGCCAAAAGCAGATGGTGTTAACTACATTAAATCGAAATAATGCACAGAGAGAGGTTGGGATAAAAGTCCTAGCCTCTCAATTGTTTTTGGATTGTCGAGTAAGACGCAGTGGTTGAGTGGGCTCTACTACGCTGATTTTATCAGCTTTTACAGCCCTACTCAACTGTGCGGAGGTGGGACGACGAAATCGAATTCTAAC